>CALDQH010000078.1 GCA_937911935.1 uncultured Bacteroidales bacterium
GTACGCATCCTCTACTCCTATATCGATGGTATGTTCCATCAATTTTGCCAACTGAATAAGATTGGTACTTTCGACACCTTTTAGCCCCAAACGATAATCGATAGCCACACCAACAATGCCTGCTTGTGCCAATTGTTGCATATAAGTTACCGCAGAAGGAGTATCGCGCTCGCCCATCTTAAATCCGCCACCAAATATAAAGAAAACGCAGGGATGCTCTTTTAGGGTATCATTTGGCTGATACACATCCATTTTGAGTTCGCATGTATCACGTTGAGCAAACGTATAAGTCTTTTTTTGTACCGCCCAAACCGACATGCAGGCAAGAGCCACAAAAGTCAATAACAAAAAACGTTTCATAGTTTATAACAGGTAAATGATATAACAAAATTACATAAAATCCGTAAATATCAACCACGACGGGGAGTTTTTGTAAAATATTAACCTCTGCGACATAAAAAATAGCAACCCAAGAACCTAATAATTCACAAAAAAACCGCTTCATTTATTTGCTTACTCAAAAAAATATCATTACTTTTGCAGTCCAATTTGTATAAAAATAAAAATCTAAAATATAACGCATTATGAAAAAAGGAATTCATCCTGAAAACTATCGTCCTGTAGTATTTAAAGACATGTCTAACGGCGATATGTTCTTGTCGCGTTCTACTGCGGCTACCAAAGAAACCATCGAATTTGAAGGCGAAACCTATCCAGTAGTTAAATTGGATATTTCAAGCAGTTCGCACCCTTTCTACACCGGCAAATCTACTCTTGTTGACACCGCTGGTCGTGTTGATAAATTCAACTCTCGTTACAAAAGAAACAAATAATTTACACCATAAATTAATTGTACGTTTTAAAGAAAGCAATCCAATCGGGTTGCTTTCTTTGTTTTATACCAAGCTGTAAAGGGCAAAAATGGAATGTTGCAAAAAAAACGCTTGGTGGCATTCTTATAAAAAAAAATCTCGGTAGTTTAAAGAAACCACCGAGACATAAGCTTAGTTTAGAGCAAATTCAGTTGCTAAGAAACACGATTAAAGCAACGATTTTAATTTTTCTTCGTATGCGCTTTTAGGAGCAGCACCTACCATTTTATCCACTACTTCGCCATTCTTAAAGAACAACACAGTAGGAATATTACGAATGGCATATTTAGTTGCCAAATCATCGTTTTCTTCGATATCGATTTTACCAACAGCAGCTTTGCCTTCGTATTCGGCTGCTAATTGTTCGATAAAAGGACCAACCATTTTGCAAGGTCCACACCATTCTGCCCAAAAATCTGCTACTACCACGGTATTGTTGCTCAATACTTCGTCAAAGGTAGCGTCTGTAAATTGTAATGCCATAAGTTATTATTTTTTGTTGTTGATTTGTTGATTCGTTGATTTGATGAATCGTTTAGTTCGCCTTGCTCACGACTAATCGACTAATCGAAAAATTATTCGTACCTGCCCATATACAATCGACAAGCCACATGCAAATATAGATGGTATTCTATTAGAAAGCAACTTTATTTTTCAACAAAGTACATAAATCTGCTATCATCTGCGTTGCGCCATTCATTAAGTACCGAGAACAAATCGCAGTTCAAAACAATGGTATGTGCGCTACAACTATTCACTTGCAAACCAGACACCGAATCGAACACCTCTACATACAGCGCAACAGCATGTTCATCTTCCTTAACAGGGGCATTAATATAAGGCTGCAACGATGATATCAACTCATCCCCCACAATATCCAAAGGAATACGCAAGGTTAATTTTTTACCCACCTTGCCTTTTAAGGAGGATAATTCATCGATACGCATCACCGAAAATTCTTTTTCGTCTGGATTATCACCCACCTCGGAGATTCCTTTCTGCAAATTACGTTGCGCCTTAATGGCACGCCACGTTGGCTCTAATTTGCCCGTCAATACCACGAATGAGTTGACAAACAAGAGATGTTTGTAATCTTGTATCTTTTTGGTGAGCGAGGTGATGGTAAACTCTCCGGCATAACCTTCTATGGTATATTTGGTTAGTGAAGTGTTTTTCTTGGTCATAATTTCCTCGATATTTCGCACCACACCTGCTATCGTTATGTTCGACGAACCATATTGCTTTTCTAAACTAACGGGATCATTCAATTGATCAACATCGGCATTGCAAGCAATGGTAATTTCGGTTTTATAATCGTCCAAAGGATGAGCCGAAAGATAGATACCTACCAATTCTTTTTCCTTATTTAGTCGTTCGAACGAGGAGACTTCTGGCACCGATGGTAATACGGGACGCTTAATTTCTATTTCTTCCAGTTCAGCAAACAACGAGTTTTGCATAACGCTGTCCGACTGAAATTTATTGGCATAGCGCAAGAGCTGATCCAAGAAAACCTCTGTGGCACTAACGGGCACAAAAAATTGTTCGCGCGTAATATCACCAAATCCGTCGAACGCACCTGCCAGGATTAAACTTTCTATCGCTTTTCGGTTACATACCGACAAATTGATGCGCTCAAAAAAGTCGAACGAGTCTTTAAAAGGACCATGTTTTTCTCTTTCCTTGACGATCGCTTCGACAGCACCTTCGCCAACCCCTTTTACGCCTCCCAAGCCAAAGCGGATATTGTCGTTTTTATCCGAAACAAAGTGCAAGAAACTATCGTTGATACTGGGTCCAAGCACACTGATTCCCATCGATTTGCACTCCTGCATAAACTTGGTAACCTCCTTAATATCATCCTTGTTGCGTGTTAAGTTGGCTGCCATAAATTCGGCAGGATAGTGCGCTTTTAGGTAGGCAGTTTGATAGGCTACCCACGAGTAGCATGTAGCGTGCGATTTATTAAACGCATAGGACGCAAATTTTTCCCAGTCTGCCCATATTTTCTCCAATACTTTTTCGTCGTGCCCGTTTTTCTTGCCACCCTCTAAGAATTTCACTTTTAATTCATCCAGAATGGCAATGATTTTTTTACCCATTGCCTTACGCAAGGCATCCGACTGACCACGGGTAAAACCCGCCAACAAACGCGAAAGCAACATCACCTGTTCTTGATACACCGTAATACCATAGGTGTCTTTCAGGTATTTTTCCATGATAGGAATATCGTAGGTAATGGGTTCGCGTCCTTGTTTACGAGCGATAAATTGAGGAATGTAATCCATCGGTCCTGGACGATACAAGGCATTCATGGCAATTAGATCCTCGAATACCGTCGGCTTGAGCTCGCGCAAGTATTTTTGCATACCTGGCGACTCAAATTGGAACGTCCCGATGGTTCGTCCTTCGCTGTATAATTTATAGGTAGCAGCATCGTCAATCGGAATGGCATCGATATCCACCTCAATTCCTTTTGACAACTTGATATTGTTCAATGCCTCTTTGATGATTGATAGCGTACTCAATCCCAAAAAGTCCATCTTGATAAGCCCAACCGACTCCACCACATGGCCATCGTATTCGGTTACAACAATATCATCGCCCGATATTTTATCTTTTACCGTGGTTAAGGGTGCAAAGTTGGTTAAATCATCAGCTCCGATAATAACGCCACAAGCATGAATACCAATTTGGCGCACCGTCCCTTCTAATTGTCCTGCATACTCCAACATCGACGACAAATCGGCATCCGCCCCATAACGCATTTGATGAATAGAGGGTACCAATTTGATGCAATTCTTAACCGTTACCTTGGGAATTTTTCCGGTTTCGGGATCTGCCATCTGATCGCCAAACTTATCGGGTACCAGCGAGACTACCTCGTTTACCTTGGGCAGTGGAATGTCTTGTACACGTCCCACGTCTTTGATACTCGATTTTGTAGCCATACTACCATACGTAATAATATGTGCCACTTTTTCTTTGCCGTATTTTTCGGTTACCCAATCGAGCACAGCACCTCGTCCGTCGTCGTCAAAATCGACGTCAATATCAGGAAGCGAAATACGGTCTGGATTTAAGAAACGTTCAAAAAGCAGGTCGTATCGCAACGGGTCAACATCGGTAATACGCAAGCAATACGCCACCACCGAACCTGCTGCCGAACCACGTCCTGGACCTACGCTAACTCCCAACTCCTCGCGGGCAGCACGAATGTAATCTTGCACAATCAAGAAATAGCCCGGAAAACCCATGGTTTTCATGATGTGAAGCTCAAAAACAATACGCTCTATCTGCTCTTCGGTTAATTGCTCGCCATATCGTTTTGCCGCACCTTCCCATGCCAATTTTGCCAAATAATCTGCTTCTAATTTGATACGATACAGTTTCTCATACCCTCCCAATTTGGCAATTTTATCATTTGCTTGCTCCTCGGTCAATACAACTTCGCCTTTTTCGTTACGGGTAAACTCGTCGAATAAATCTTGGTGTGTGTATTTTTGGCGGTACTCTTGTTCGGTTCCAAAAGAAGTCGGAATCTCGAACATTGGCATAATAGGACCCGATTCGATGGAATAGACCTCTACTTTAGAGGCGATTTCTAAGGTATTGGATATAGCTTGTGGATAATCCGTAAAAATGGCTTGCATCTCATTGGGCGACTTAAGCCATTCTTGTTTGGAGTAGTGCATACGAGGCTCGTTCATTTTTTTGCCTGTGCTAAGACAAATCAAACGGTCGTGTGCTTCTGCATGCTGTTCGTCAACAAAGTGAACATCGTTCGATGCTATTAGTTTTACCCCTACTTTTTGAGCGATCGATACCAAATGTGGGATAACCAACTGCTGTTGCTCAAATACTTCGGTATCTGCGTCGGGTTTATCGGTTTGATGTCGTTGTAATTCGATGTAAAAATCTTCGCCAAAAAGATTCTTAAACCAGCGAGCCGCATTTTCTGCCTCTTCTATTCTATCGTCCAAAATCAACTGCGAAAGCTCGCCTGCCAAACAAGCCGAACAAACAATCAACCCTTCGTGGTATTTTTGCAAAATTTCTTTGTCGATACGAGGTCTGTTGTAAAAACCATCTATATTGGCAATTGATACCAATTTACATAAGTTTTTATACCCCACCTTGTTTTTTGCCAACAAGATTAAGTGATAACCACTGGCATCGACAATGTATTCTTTTCCATTTTTGCGGTAGGCTTTGTGTGTTTTCTCTTTTTGCTTTAACGAACGTCGTGCACAATAAGCCTCCACCCCTATTATGGGTTTAAATGACGCCTTTACACGCAATTCTTCCAACTCTGCTGCCAACTTCTCTTTCTCTTGCGCATCGGTTGCTTCTTGCAGTTTAGCCTCGCATTGTTGCAGTTTTTCTTTGTATTTTTTGGTGGCTTTTTTGGCGTAGTCTGTAAATTCCTTGGCTCCATACATGTGGCCATGATCCGTCAGCGCCAAAGCAGGCATTCCCATGCCTATGGCTTTGTCAATTAGGTCTGCAATCTTTGACATTCCGTCTAGTACAGAGAAATGCGAGTGAACGTGTATGTGGACGAAGCTCATGGTGATTCGGTAATTCGGTGAGTTGGTGAGGCGACAAACGACTTGCGACTTTCGACTTTTGACTAAAGACTTTTGACTAATTGTTCTACAACTTTAGGATACCACTCGTATTCTAAGGCGTGCACTTTGGCGGCTACATCATCGGGGGTATCGGCTGGAAGAACCTCGCAAACAGCCTGAAATACCACATCGCCCTCGTCGTATCGTTCGTTTAAATAATGAATGGTAATACCCGATTCTGTATCTTGAGCAGCCACTACGGCTTGATGCACTTTGTCTCCATGCATACCTTTACCCCCATATTTGGGCAACAAAGATGGGTGTATATTAACAATTCGCTTATCGTATGCTTGCAACATATCATCGTCAATTAACAGCATATAGCCTGCCAATACAATAAAATCGATTTGATTATCCTTCAAGAAATTTAAAACCGTACCATCGGTAAATTCGGTTTTAGTAAAGGTATAAGATGGCACACCCAAAGCTTGCACTCGGGCATGTACGCCAGCATTGGATTTATTGGATAATATAAAAGGTATTTGTATGTCCTGATGTCCTGCAAAATATTGCACCAAATTCTCGGCATTCGTACCCGAACCAGATGCAAAAACAACCAATTTCTTCATATCTTCATCAATTTGCTCACAAAAATAGCACAAAATAAAACGCCATACCAATCATTCACCTATAAATTTATTCACAAAATTCGACATCCTATTAGGGAAGGCATTACACCCCCATTCCCCATCAAAATCAAAAGCTAACTGCCACGTAACATCCGTACGCTCTTTTATTTTAACAATTTTGTAATACAGAA
Source organism: uncultured Bacteroidales bacterium (assembly GCA_937911935.1). GTDB lineage: Bacteria > Bacteroidota > Bacteroidia > Bacteroidales > Paludibacteraceae > Enterocola. The sequence continues at coordinate 6,264 of CALDQH010000078.1, forward strand.
CATAAACATCGCATAGACAGACACTTACAATAAATTTTAAGCATTTTTTAGTTTGCATATTGCACATTTACAAAAAAAATGTGCATACTTTATTAGCCCAACTGCAAAGAATTCGGAATTTATATGTATCTTTGTGGTGCAAAAAAAAACATTTCATTAACTAAATTTAATTATCATGTCTGAAGTTGCAGCTAAAGTAAAAGCTATCATCGTCGAAAAATTAGGCGTTGACGAAAACGAAGTAGTAGAAAGCGCAAGCTTTACCAATGATTTGGGTGCCGATTCGTTGGATACCGTAGAAATGATCATGGATTTCGAAAAAGAATTTGGTATTACCATTCCTGACGAAGCCGCAGAAGAAATTTCTACTGTAGGTGATGCTATTGCTTACATCGAAAACAAATTAAAATAAGCGACTTTTTCTCTTATGAACTTGAAAAGAGTCGTTGTAACAGGTCTGGGTGCACTTACCCCTATTGGCAATAATATTTCTGAATATTGGAACTCGTTGCTAGCAGGGGTAAGTGGCGCAGGGCCTATTACTCGTTTTGATGCTTCTAAACTTAAAACGCATTTTGCTTGCGAAGTTAAAGGATTTCAACCAGCAGATCATTTTGACCGCAAAGAAGCTAGAAAATACGATCTTTATTCTCAGTATGCCATCGTTGCAGCTCGCGAAGCCATCAAAGATGCTAATTTAGCATTGGATACTGAAGATAAAGACCGCATTGGTGTTATTCTTGGAATTGGTATCGGTGGCATACAATCGCTCGAAAAAGAAATCATGGATTATGCAACGGGCGATGGTACTCCACGATACTCTCCCTTCTTTATCACTAAGATGATTGCTAACATGGCCAGTGGTCACATTGCCATGGAATACGGTTTTAGAGGTCCTAACTACATTTGCTCATCAGCATGTGCATCTAGTACAACAGCCATTGCTTCTGCCATTGACCAAATTCGTTTGGGAAGGGTAAATGTTATGGTTACAGGTGGTGCAGAAGCCCCTCTTACCATCAGTGGTATGGGTGGTTTTAACAGCATGCACGCGTTATCAACCCGCAACGACGACCCACAAACTGCTTCACGTCCTTTCTGCAAAAGCCGTGACGGTTTTGTTATGGGCGAAGGCGCTGGTTGCCTTGTATTAGAAGAATTAGAACACGCCCTTTCGAGAGGAGCTACTATCTACGCAGAAATAGCCGGTGTGGGTGCTTCGGCTGATGCACACCACATTACCGCTTCGCATCCCGAAGGTTTGGGTGCTATTTTGGCGATGAAACACGCCTTAGAAGATGCCAATATGTCAATCGAAGACATCGATTACATCAATGTTCACGGCACATCTACTCCTGTAGGCGACGTTTCGGAGGCAAAAGCCATTGTTAAACTATTTGGCGAACATGCCTATCGTTTAAATATCAGTTCGACTAAATCCATGACAGGACACTTAATGGGTGCAGCTGGAGCTGTCGAAGGCATTGCAAGCATTTTATCGGTATATCATGATGTGGTTCCTCCTACTATCAACTACACTGGCGAAGAAGACGAAAACATTGATTATCGTCTAAACTTTACCTTTAACCAAGCACAAAAAAGAACTGTAAATGCAGCACTTTCTAATACATTTGGTTTTGGAGGACAAAACGCCAGTCTTATCGTGAAAAAATTTAATCAATAATATTAGAACCCATCATTTTGATTAAACAAGCATTATCTAGGATACGGTTCGCTTTTAAAAAAGATGAACCGTATTCTCGTTTAAAAAGGATTCTTGGTTTTGCTCCAAAAAACATCGAATTATACAATTTGGCTATGCGTCATCGCTCCATGAATGGCTTTCGCAACAAAGACAGATTGTATAACAACGAACGATTGGAATTCTTGGGCGATTCGGTTCTTAGTACCATCGTCTCTGACATTATCTACCACAAATATCCCGAATACCGCGAAGGCGAACTCACTACCCTACGTTCTAAATTAGTACAACGCGCCACATTAGATCAACTTGCCATTGATATAGGTCTTAGGCCTCTTATTGTTAGTTACAATAGTGACAACGATAAGGACATGCACATCAACGGCAATGCTTTCGAAGCCCTAATTGGTGCTATTTATTTGGATCAAGGCTACAAACGATGCACGCAATTTATTTTATCGCTTATTCGAGATAAATTTATCGACATTGATCAAATTAGTCGTTGCGAAGTCAACTTTAAATCGAAATTTATCGAATGGTCGCAACGAAGAAAAGTCACCTATAGTTTTACGCATACCGTTCAAGATAGTATTTATGGCAATTATTTTACTGCCGATGTTTATGTAGAAGGTATTCATGCTGGCACTGGGACAGGACGCAACAAGAAAGAAGCCGAGCAAAAAGCCTGCAAAGTTGCCGTAAATACCATTAAAAAGAAGGCGTTCAAACAAGAGCTTAGACAAATTAAACCGGATGTATCGCTTCAAATCGCAGATTCAGGAGAGGAAGATGACGATACACCATAAATTTTTATTATATGCAAAAAACTTTTCAATTATCAACATTGCTCAGCCATCAAGTTAAAAAGTATGGAAAGCGCGCAGCATTGTATTATCGAGATGCGTTGAGCAAAAAGTGGCTTCCTGTATCCTGGAATGAATTATGCCAAAAAGTAGAGACGTTGGCAGGAGCCCTTATTCAATCGAACGTAAAATCAGAAGAAAAGGTTGGTATCTTCGCGCCTAACATGCCCGAGGCTATTATGGCAGATTTTGCGAATTACGCCGTACACGCTGTATCGGTTCCTATGTACGCCACCTCTACAAAAAGCCAAATTGAGTTTATTGTAGATGATTCTGAAATTGGCGTTATTTTTGCGGGCGAACAATATCAATACGATATTGCTTGCAAAGTTTTGGAAACTTCCAAAACCCTACACACCGTTGTTGCCATGTCGCCAAGCGTTGATTTGCGCGGTATCAAGGGCGGTATCAGTTGGAAAGATTACTTGGAGCAAGGTGAAATGCACCCCAACACAGAAATCATTAGCCAACGCAGAGCGATGAGTTCGCAAGAAGATTTGGTAAACATCTTGTACACCTCTGGTACAACAGGACAACCCAAAGGGGTTATGCTTCACCAATCTAACTACACCGAAATTATGCGTACGCACAACGAAATATTGAGTATGCTCAATGACAAAGATACTTCGATGTGCTTTTTACCTCTTACACACGTTTTTGAACGTGCATGGACTTATTTCTGTTTACAAAAAGGCATCGCTGTTTATGTAAACAAAGATACAGCAGCCATAGCCAGCATCATGCCAGAGGTTCGTCCTACGGTTATGTGCGCTGTTCCTCGCTACTGGGAAAAGGTGTATGCAGCTGTACAAGCCAAAATTGAATCGAGCCCAAGATTGATTCAAAAATTGTTCCGCTACTCCATCAAATTGGGTTACAAACGCAACTTGGAATACAAACGTTTTGGCAAACGCTCACCTATGAGCATTGGCATACCATACAAATTCATTGCTAAACCCTTGTTCAACAAAGTAAAAAAAGTTGCTGGTATTGACAACGGTCGTTTATTCCCTGTTGCAGGAGCACGTTTATCGGACGAAATCAACGAATTCCTACATGCTTTGGATATTAAGATTTGCTACGGATACGGACTTACCGAATCGTGCGCAACCGTATGTTGCTACGATGCCCACATGAAAAACTACATCATTGGTTCGGTAGGTAAAATCATCCCCGATTTGCAAGTAAAAATATCGAGCGAAGGCGAAATTTTGCTAAAAGGCAAAACCATCACCGCTGGTTATTACAAACGTCCTGATGCCAACAAAGAAGCATTTACCGAGGATGGTTTCTTTAGAACGGGAGATGCTGGTTACTTGGATATGGACAACAACTTGTATATTACAGACCGCATCAAAGACCTATTCAAAACAGCAGGTGGTAAATACATTGCTCCTCAATTATTGGAGAGCCTAATCTGTGACGATGCCTTTGTAGAACAAGCTGTAGCCATAGGCAACGAACGCAAATATGTTTCGATGCTGATTATTCCTGATTACACAGCCTTGGAACCTTATGCTAAAAACAAAGGCATTACCTATCAATCACGTGCAGAGTTGATTCAAAAGCCCGAAATTATCGGCTTGTACGAAGGCATTATCCATACCCTTAACAAAGGTTTGGCTCGCTACGAACAAATTAAACGTTTTACTTTGCTAGAAAAACCATTTACCATGGAGCAAGGTCACCTTACCAACACCCTAAAAATTAAACGTAAGGTAGTAAACGAATTGTTCGCCAAAGAAATTGATGCCATGTATCCGAATGATTAGTTAGTCGCTATGCGACGATGAATCGGTGAAAGTTGCGAGTAAGCGAGAGGAGAAGCAATATTTACATTGATTATCCCGAGCGGGAGCAACTTCATGAAATGCGAAGCATTGAATAATCGACTAACCGACTAATTGATGTTAATCCGATGCGCCCCCGCCGGCATTACGCTGGTGGGGGCGCATTTTACTTAGACACCAGCCTGCGTCCCTACCATTCAAAAAGCGGACGCACGACCGTGCGTCCCTACAAAAAATCCCCGCCACTCTATCGAGCAGCAGGGAAATTCCTATATCCTAATGACCCTTTCGATTCACCGATTAGTCGATTTACCGATTGGTCAGAGCATCGCGAGCGATGCGTCATATGCACTATTTTAAGCGTGCTTTAATTGCTTCAGTTTCCTTTTCGTAACCAGGTTTTTCAAGCAAAGCAAACATGTTCTTTTTGTAAGCTTCTACACCAGGTTGGTTGAATGGGTTTACTTCTAACAAGTAGCCGCTGATACCGCAAGCTTTTTCGAAGAAGTAGATCAACTGACCAATGTAGTAAGCATTTAGTTCGGGAACTTCTACTTTCATGTTAGGAACACCACCGTCAACGTGAGCAAGCATCGTACCCAACTCTGCCATTTTGTTTACTTCGTCAACACGTTTGCCAGCCAAGAAGTTTAGGCCGTCAAGGTTAGCTTCGTCCGATGGAATAACCAAAGTTTTGTTAGGAGTAGCAATAGAGATAACGGTTTCGAAAATGGTGCGTTCGCCTTCTTGAATCCATTGACCCATAGAGTGAAGGTCGGTAGTAAAGTCAACAGCAGCATTGAAGATACCTTTGCCGTCTTTGCCTTCGCTTTCGCCGTAAAGTTGTTTCCACCATTCGGCAAAGAAGTGCAATTTAGGTTGGTAGTTTACCAAGATTTCAATTTTTTTGCCGTTTTGATACAAGGCATTGCGGGTGGCAGCATAAACAGCAGCAGGGTTTTCCATAAATGGAGTATCAACACCACAAACTTGTTCCATGCGTTGAGCACCAGCAACTAATTGACGTACGTCTAAACCAGCAACCGCAATAGGCAACAAACCTACAGGAGTAAGCACTGAGAAACGACCACCTACGTTGTCTGGAATTACGTATGTTTTGTAACCTTCTTGTGTAGCTAGAGTACGAAGAGCACCTTTTGCTTGGTCGGTAATAGCTACGAT
>CALDQH010000079.1 GCA_937911935.1 uncultured Bacteroidales bacterium
ATTTTAGCATTAATCTTGCAGATTTAACGGAAAATACCAAGTACTATTACTGCGCCTATTTGTTGCTAAATGGTATGCAGTATGAGTTTGGTGCGGTAAAAGAGTTTACAACTTTGTCTTCTTCTGATAAGCCAGAAGACCCATCAACCCCAGGCTCTGGTTCTTTTGTAGCCAAGCCATTTTCTGTTTCTGCAACTAAAACGGTTACTTTCTCTCCTGCTAATTTGCAGTATCATCCTGTCAATGATGAGTGGCGTTTTGCTCCAAACCAAACTGATTATATCGGTGAGGCTAATGCAAATATCAGTTCTACTTATAATGGTTGGATAGATTTATTTGGTTGGGGTACAGGTAAAAATCCTACAAATGCAAGTGAAGATTATGCAGCTTACCAAACTTTTGTTGATTGGGGTGTCAATAAGATAGGTAATGATGCACCAAATACATGGCGTACATTGACTGGCTACGAACGGTATTATCTTATCAAAGAGCGTCCTAATTATGACAAATTAATCGGTGTAGCACAGGTTAATGGCGTTAATGGTTTGATTCTTTTACCTGATAATTGGACTTGCCCAAGTGGTGTTACATTCAAGTCTGGTTTTCACAATAATAACGGAGGAGAATATTATGCAGAATACCAAACATTCAGTTCTTCGGAATGGACTAAGTTAGAGTCTTCTGGTGCTGTCTTTCTTCCTTCTGCGGGCTACCGCGACGGTTCCAGTGTCCGCGACGTACAGGACATTGGTGACTATTGGTCGTCTGCTGAGAGCACTTTGTACAACGCAAGCTGCCTTTACTTCTTCTCGAGCGAGGCGGGCATGGGCAGCTGGTATCGCGACAACGGTCGCTCTGTTCGTTTAGTTCAGGATTAACTTGTTGCAAATGCGTTAGTGCTATTATGCCGCAATCATAATTTATGGTTGCGGCTTTGTTTTCTTTACTAAAATCCTTACCTTTGTCATGTTGGTATTGCTGCTAAAAATCGCCAACCTATTCATCTTAATTCTATAATCTTATGAACAAAACAGAAATTACTACTACGCAAAATCCTTTAGAGGAAATCGAAGGAAACAAACAATCATTAATTTTTCAGACTCAAGATGGTTTGACAAGAATACAAGTTGAACTCGAAGAAGAAACAGTTTGGCTGACGCAAGAACAAATGTCTATTTTATTTGGCAAAGGAAGAACAACCATAACTGAGCATATAAGGAATATTTTTCTAGAAGGAGAACTACAAGAGTCAAAGGTATGTCGGAAATTCCGACATACCACTCAACACGGTGCAATAGGTGGATTGTTGCAAACTCGGGATGTAAAATTTTATAATCTAGATGTCATCATCTCGGTAGGTTATCGCGTTAAAAGCATACGTGGAACGCAATTTCGTCAATGGGCTAACAAAGTGTTGAAAGAATATTTACTTCGAGGTTATGCTGTAAATCAGCGCATTATTCAATTAGAGGATAAAATGGATAGACGTTTTGCTGATTACGATCGAAAAATTGAAAATTTGAATGAACAGGTGGATTTCTTTGTAAAAACATCGTTGCCTCCAAAAGAAAAACTCTTCTTTGACGGTCAATTGTTCGATGCTCATGTATTGATGAGTAAGTTAGTAGAGTCGGCAGAAAAACGCATTGTGTTGATTGATAATTACGTGGATGAATCTGTTTTGACCTTGCTTTTGAAGCGTAAAGATAATGTTCCCGCTACCATTTACACCATGCAAATGAGTAGTTCCTTTAAATTGGATTTGCAAAAACACAACGCTCAATATCAGCCAGTGTCGGTAAATATTTATACCAAGGCACACGACAGGTTTTTAATCATAGACGATAAAGTGTATCACGTTGGTGCCTCGGTCAAAGACCTTGGCAAAAAGTTGTGTGCCGTGTCGTTGCTCTCTTGTATCGATGCTGACGAAATGATAAATAAATTGTCGGGATAACAAAATTTCTTAAATAGGCGAGAAAATCGATTTTTTTCTGTAAGTTTGTGTGTTAGAAAAACTATGTAGTATGTCTGAAAGTATAGTTCTTATTCCTACCTATAACGAGAAAGAAAACATAGAGGCTATTATTAGAGCCGTGTTTGCTCTTTCGGTTCCTTTTCATATTTTAGTTATAGACGATAATTCGCCCGATGGTACTGCCGCTATTGTTAAGGGTCTGCAGAATGAATTTACCGAGTCGCTGTTTTTGTTAGAAAGACCAGGAAAACAAGGGCTTGGACGTGCATATATGGCAGGTTTTGAGTGGGCGTTGGCGCATAATTACGACCTTGTGTATGAGATGGATGCCGATTTTTCGCACAATCCCAATGATTTGGTACGCTTACGTCAGGCATGTTTGGATGGGGCAGATGTGGCGGTCGGCTCGCGTTATGTGTCGGGTGTAAATGTGGTAAACTGGCCCATGGGACGAGTGCTGATGTCGTATTTCGCTTCAAAATATGTTCGTTTTGTAACTGGGTTGCCCGTTGCCGATACAACAGCTGGTTTTAAGTGCTACAAAAAAGAGGTACTACAAACCATTGAGATGGATAAAATTAGGTTTGTAGGCTATGCTTTTCAAATTGAAATGAAATTTACCGCATACAAGTGCGGATTTAAAATAACCGAGGTGCCCATTATTTTTGTAAACCGAGAGTTAGGAACCTCTAAGATGAGCGGTGGTATCTTTAGCGAAGCCCTACTTGGGGTGATAAAATTAAAGTGGCGTTCGTGGTTCCGTAAATACCCTAAAAAAGTCTAAGGTCAAAAGTCTAAAGTCTAAGGTAGAAGATCAACTGTTGAAGGTTGACGAAACAAATAAACGGTTATTCGGGCACTTTAATATCTTTGGCGGCGCCTCGGTAAAGTTCAAGCAAACTTGACTCTACGCTCGGCTTGCACAAAGATTCGACAAGCTCAGTGACCGAATCACCGAATAACCAAATCACCGAATAACCAATGATTCTAATAGAAAACGCACATATCGTAAACGAAAACCGCATCATAAAAGGTGCGGTTTTAGTTAACAATGATACTATCGATAGTATTTTTAAGGGCGAAGCACCTGCATCGGTGCGCGATAAGGCTACCCAAGTGATAGACGCTTCTGATTGCTGGCTGATGCCTGGCGTGATAGACGACCACGTGCATTTCCGTGACCCAGGTATGACCGAAAAGGCTGACTTTTATACCGAGAGCTGTGCTGCAGTAGCTGGGGGAGTAACATCGGTAATGGATATGCCTAATACCAATCCTGCTACCGTATCGCTAGCAGCATGGAACGATAAAATGACCATGATAGGTGAAAAATCGTTGGTAAACTACAGTTGTTATTTGGGTGCTACTAATACCAACTTAGATGATGTATTAGCTGCCGATCCTACTGCGGTTTGTGGTATTAAATTGTTTATTGGTTCTTCTACAGGTAATTTGTTGGTGGATAGTAACGATGCGATGACGGCTCTGTTTAGCAAGGTAAAAGCCTTGGTAGCAGTTCATGCCGAAGACAACGCCATCATTGCCGAAAACATAGCCAAACTCAAAGCCCAATATGGCGAAGATTTACCTGTGTCGCTTCATCCGCAAATCCGTTCGCACGAGGCTTGCTTTAAATCGACTGCTTGGGCGGTAAATATGGCGCGTCAATACGGCACCCGTTTACACGTTATGCACATTAGCACCGAAAAAGAATTGGCACTATTTGAGGATAAACCGTTGGCAGAAAAAATGATTACAGCCGAAACTTGCCCACAATACTTATTGTTTGATGCTTCGCACTTTGAGACTTTGGGTGCGCGTATTAAGTGCAATCCAGCCATAAAAAATGAGGCAGACAAAAATGCCTTGCTAAAGGCTACAGCATCGAACAAAATTGATGTAATAGGTACAGATCATGCTCCCCATTTGCTGTCGCAAAAGCAGGGCAATGCTTTAACGGCGGTGTCGGGTATGCCAGGCATTCAGTATTCGTTGCCACTGATGCTTTCGCTTGCCAAACAAGGTGTATTGAGTGTAGAGCAGGTGGTAGAAAAAATGTGCCACAATCCAGCCCGTTTATACCGCATGGAAAAACGTGGTTTTATTCGCAAGGGATACAAGGCAGACCTTGTAGTGGTGCGTCGCAGTACTCCTACAAATGTAACAGCGTCAGATGTACTATCTAAATGTGGTTGGTCGCCTTACGAGGGCATGACCTTGCCTGTTTCGGTGGCCTACACCTTTGTCAACGGCCGCCCCGTGTATGCAAACGGTGTTATTGACGAAACCATCAAAGGCGAGGCGTTGAGGTTTGTAGAGTAATGTATAGTTATTAGGGTGATTATACACAAATAATTTGTGTTTGTTATTATAGAATTAATAATGGATAAAATTGGTACTATGAAAAGGATTTTGCATCTCTTTATGGTGTGCTTGTTTATCGTTATAACAGGTTGTAATTTAAATACTACCTCATATACTAATGTGGACGCGGTTAATACGGTCGTTGACTTATCTAATGTTGACTATGAGATTATTGGAACAGTAGAAGGTTATTCCGAGCAGACATATGTGTTTGGAATTGGCGGTTTGTCAAAAAAGTCTTTGGTTGATAATGCGAAGGCTGATATGTATAGAAACGCCGATTTAAAGGATGGAGAAGCTATTATATATCCATCAACGACGACTTCGGTTACCTCTTTTCTTGTTGTGGAATTTGTGAGAGCAAAAGCAACTGGCTATAAAATAAAAATGTATAGAGGTTTAAATCAACGACAAAAAACACAAGATAAGGTTGAAACTACAAAACAAGATTCCGTAATAAGAAAAGAACTGTCCCCTGTTCAAGAAGTTAAGAAGAGAGAAGACTCCCTAGAAATGTCTGTAAATGGTAGAATTACTCAGATTCGAATCAATGAGGACTGTTCATTTAATGTTATTCGTGTCTCAGATAAAAATAAGTCAGTAGCTGATTTCTATATAGGTGAGATAGAAATAACACAAAACGTATGGAATGTTGTAATGTATGGAAAGCCAGGTAATAAGAAAGTTGCTGTAAATAATATAACTATCGGTGAAATTAAAGAATTTTGTCGTCGGCTCAATGAGATTGCACCTTCTTTAGCAAGTTATAAGTTCTGCATTCCGACTGAAAAACAGTGGGAGTTGGCTGCAAAAGGTGGTGATATGTCTTCTGAACTTATATATGCAGGTAGTGACGATATCAGTAAAGTTGCTTGGTATGCCTTAAATACAGACGATAGTTACGTGGTTGCGACCAAACGACCTAATGAACTGGGCATATATGATATGAGTGGAGGCATGAGTGAAATATGTGAGAATGCAGAAAAAACTTCAATGTATGAATACGTGATTAGAGGAGGAAGTATTTATGATAACTCAAAACAATGTAAAGTGTGTTTCCGTCAAGAAGTTGAAGATTTACAGGCAAATATGAAAATAGGTTTTCGTGTTGCTTTAGTAGAAAAATAGATTGTTTGTTCCTTTTACAATACAACCCTGCACATCATCGGTGCAGGGTTGTGTGTTGAATAAGGGGTGAGATGTTTAGAACATCGTTTGCACGGTTTGTAGGGTTAGTTCGCCACTGATGATGCCGCTTATAAAGACAAAGGCCAAGAAGCAGAAACAAATGATAATGGCGAATACAACAAACAAGGCAAGCAAAGCGAAAATAGCGAAAACTATTTTTAAGAAGGTCCCTAAACAACCACTGCTTTTTGCTGCTTGTGGGTAATTTTCTGGCTCTTCCTGATTGATGCTACTCTCTGCCTTTGGAATGATAATCCACATAATGGCGTACAGCATGGGAGTGAATCCCCACCCAATTAGTAGTAGTAATACCCATGCTAATCGAATTAGGTTAGCATCCAAACCAAGGTAGTTGGCTAACCCGCTGGACACTCCGCCCAATAGACGGTTGTTGGTGTCGCGTAATAATCTTTTTTCCATAACTTTAGGTATTTAAAAGGTTTATATACTTGCGTGTTAAACGCTCTTTAAAACTGGTGTGTCCACTCTACACCTTCCCATATCTGGTAGGAGCGAAGGGCTTGATATACAAACATTTCCCAACCGTTGCGAATGGTAGCCCCTTTCATCTCGGCTTGTTGCAAAAACAAGGTACGAATGGGGTTGTAAATTAAATCGAACACCAGGTGTCTGTCGGTGATATATTCGTACGGAATATTGGGGCACTCTTTGGTGTTGGGAAATGTACCCACAGGGGTGGTGTTAATGATAATGGTGTATTCTTGCATCACCGCAGGGGTGATGTCTTGATACGAGAACTGCCCCTCTCTTGGCGTGCGCGATGCCAATTTATACTCAATACCTAATTGTGTTAAGGCATAGATGATGGCTTTAGAGGCACCGCCTGTCCCTAATACCAAGGCTTTGGAGTGCCATGGTTTTAGCAGAGGTTGTAATGAGCGGGTAAAACCGTACCAGTCGCTGTTGTAGCCAGTTAGGTAAGGCTTGCCGTCTTTTTCTTCTACTTTTACTACGTTTACTGCACCAATGGCTTTGGCATTCTCGTCAATAGCATCTAAATAGGGCATAACCGCTTGCTTGTAGGGTATGGTTACATTAAACCCACGCATAAGCGGATGCTCTTGTACAATAGTAGGGAATGCCTGTATCGAGGCAATGTCAAATGCCTTGTACTCCGATTTAAGCCCTTTTTGTGCAAACTTTTCGTTAAAGAAAGTGGGCGAGTACGAGTGCACCAAGGGATGCCCTATGATGCCATATTGTTTGGTAATTATTTTTTTTGACGTTGGCATAGTTTTTTAATGATAAAGTAAATAACCACAACAGCCAATAAGGCTAAAATGGCAATGGATAATTCGTGGCTGTATGCCTCGATAAGGTCTTGTTGACCTTGTGCAAGGTAGCCCAATAGGGCTAAAACACTATTCCATAGCCCTGCGCCAATGGTGGTGAACAGCGCAAAATGTAATACATTCATGCGTGCCAAACCAGCTGGGATGGATATGAGTTGTCTTACAGCAGGTATTAGACGACCAATAAGGGTCGAAGTTTTACCGTGCTTAACAAAATAATCTTCTGCTACCACAATTTTTTCTTTGCTGAGTAGGCATAAGCGTCCCAATTTGCTATCGGCAAACTTGTAAATAATGGGTCTGCCCAACCATAAAGCCAAATAATAATTGATAAAAGCACCTATTAAGGCCCCCAAAGTGCCAAAAACAATGACTAAAAAGATATTTAAATTAGAGTCTGGTTTGCTGGCAATGTATGCGGCAGGCGGAATGACAATTTCGGAGGGGAAAGGAATAAAAGAACTCTCTACAGCCATAAGTGCCGTAATGGTATAATAGTTCATGTTTTCTTCGTACCATTGTTCGACTACCTGGATTAAACTAGGTTGAGACACGCCCACAGAGTCTGTCGTGTTGTTGGCAGAAACAAAGGCTGCAAAACTAACAAATAAAATAAGTGCAAATAGTTTTTTCATGTTATAGGTTCTCTGGTATGTTTAAATAATCCTTAGATGCAGGGAAACTATCGATAAACATTCGAATAGAGTCGGGGTCTTTTTCGGCTGCAATCTCGATGTGTTTTTTTGCCTGCTCGGGGTTGTTTAAGGCTTGGTAAATAATGGCGATGTGTAAGTCTAAAAAAGGGAAATACGGTTCCATCTTCTCAACCTCGAACATGGCTTGTAGGCTGAGGTCGTATTCTTCTTTGAATAAATACAGATTACTCAACCATGCCCATCGGGTAGGAAGACTTTCGGCTTGAATGGCTTCTTTGATACAGTCGATGGCCTTTTCGATGTTGTTTAATTCGTGGTAAATTTTGGATAAGAATGTAAGTGCAATGGCCTTATTCTTACTTTTGGCAAGCGATTCAAAAATTTGAATGGCTTTGTCCCACTCTTTAAAATAAAAATAGGTAGTGCCTAACTCGGTGAGCACATCCGTGTTGTTTGGATGTTTTTCGAGCAATTGATGGCAACGATCGATAGCCGTTCCGTATTGGTTTAGATGGCGCTCGCAGATGACCATGTTGAGTTGAATAATCAGTTGCTCGGGATAAAGTCGATGACAATGTTGCAAACAGGTATAGGCACTCTCAAAAGCGTCGCGTTCTAAATGCAACAAGGAAAAGTTGTACCATGCATCAAAGCAATCTTCGTCGATATGAATGGCGTAATTGTATGCCTCCTCTGCTTGAATATGCATGCCCAATTCGGCATATAATGTGCCCAATCGTACCCAAGAGGTGGCATCGTAAGGGTTAATTTCGATGATTTTTTTGAGTGCTTCGATGGCTTTTTTGGGGCGATTGATTTGAAAATACGAATGACAAAGCAAATTCCAGGCAGAAATGTCGTTGGGATTCTCCTCGCATGCTTTTTGACAGCATTTGTTGGCCATAACGGACAAGTTGGCGTCGTTGTATAGTTGTGCCATGTCAATATAGGGAGAATAACTAAACTTAACGGGTAGTTTGATTGCCTGATTCATGGCTTTGGTTGCACCTCCCAATTCTTTTCGTTTTAGGCATATTTCTGCTTTGAGCATGTACGTGTCGTACATTTGCAAGTAAAAATCGGTCGATAATTTTTTGGTTGCTTGCTGTATGATGCTTTTGTGAAGTCGCAATGCTGCTTGAATGGTGTCTTTGGCAGCATCCAATTGGTTTAACTCCATGTAGGTTTTAGCCAAATGGTAATAAAGCGGGCAATAATGTTTGTGAAAAACCAATCCTTGACGCGAGGCTTTAAGTGCCTTGTTCAGTTGTGCCATGCGCGTGTAGTGTTCGCAGATGATGTCATACTCTTCTGCTTCGTAATAGGCATCGGGCATGGCTTCGTAGCGTTTGACCAATGCGAGGGCTACTTTGTCGGAATGGCTGATAGACATGGTAAGTTAAGCTTTGTTTTCGCCAGTTGGAAATTCGTTTTTGTCGATGATAAAGTGTTGATAATAAGATACGATAAGTGTGGTAACAGGCAATGCAATAATCATGCCCAAAACGCCCATTAGAGACCCCCAAATAGAAAGTGCCAATAAAATAATGGCTGGATGTAAACCCGTCGCATTGCCCATGATTTTGGGGGTTAATAGCAAATCAAGTATCAGTTGGTTTACGATAAAGACGATTAGGATGATTAGGGTCGTTACCCAAAAGTCGGGTCCTCCTTGTGCCGATTGCATAAGTGCAATGCATAGCGGTGGAATAATTCCTAAGGAGTGCATGTAAGGAATCATGTTTAATACGCCAACCAACAATCCCATAAAGATGGCCATGGGTAAATTAAGAATGCTAAATCCAATGGCAAAAAGAATGCCTAATATAGCAGAAATAAGGGCCTGCTTGGTGTGATCGCAAACTTCCAGACTGTTTTCAATTTGCTGACTGCAGTTGCACTGATTCCCTTTACCAATTGGTTGGTAAAGAAACGGTATTTTTGCGGTATAAATTTTTGCCAATTATCGGACAATTCGTCAAAGTCCATCAAAATAAAGAATAGATACAGACAGAAAATAAACACCACAACCAAGCCCGTAATGTACTGAAACGATGCAGATACTACATCGAAGGCTTTGGGGATAATGGTTTTGATGGCTCCCATGATTTGGTGGGTGTCTAACCATTCGTCTATGTTGATTTTATAGACTGTTTCTGATAAAAATTCTTGTAACAGAGGTGGTAAATTAGAACTATGTTCTAAAGCGATGTAATTGCTAATCAGGTTTTTCATCTCCGAAATCTCGTTGGTGATACTGGATGTAGCAAAAACGATGATGCTGGTAACAAGACCGATAATAATTAAAAAAAGCAATAATACTGCCAACCCTCTTTTTTTGATTTTGAGGTGTTTTTGAAAGAAATGAACAAACGGATTGAGCATATAGGCAATAAGCCAGGCTGCGACAAAGGGCAATAAAACCCCGCTTAAACGTTGGGTGAGTAGCAAAAGCCCTGCCAACAGCAGAATCCCTCCTACTGTTCTGACGGTGCGGTCTAATGTAAATGGTTGCTTGTTCATTTGGGCAATCGTTTAAAATATATTACATTTGCAAATGTATAAAAAAAGCACAAGAAAGTGTGCAGAAAAGATAAGCCTATAACATATTTTATGGATAAAATAACAATCGTACAAGAGTTGATAACAGAAGTTGATAAAATGCAACAACAGTTGGTGGCAATTAGGCAGCGTTTGGCGTTGTTGGAGGTGAGTATGCAAGTGCGGAATTTGTAAATGAGAGGGAGAAGTTCTATATGGCCATGCTCCAGCAGTTGCAGCTTGAGGTGCAGAACCTGAAGATGGATATGGAGAGGCTGCAGGGGGGGACTGTCGGGAAGAAAATTGCAGAAGATATGCCGTCTTTGCCGGCGGTGATTGGGGTGCAGGCAATGCAGCCTGTTGCAAATGTTCCTGCTGTAGCTCAGCCGGTGCAGTCTGTGGAGCCGGTGCAGGAGGTTGCGGTTGAGGAGTCTGAGGCTATTGATGTTGAGGAGTATGAGGAGGATTTCTCAATTCCTAATGCAACAGATAACCTTATAAGGAAGGCATTGAAGAAATATTCCAACAAAAAGGATGCTGCCGAGGCATTGGAGATTTCGGAGAGGACACTTTATAGAAAAAT
>CALDQH010000080.1 GCA_937911935.1 uncultured Bacteroidales bacterium
TCCGACTTTGAGGTTGAGTGCGATGTGGTGATTATGGCACTTGGAACATCGCCAAATCCACTTATCGCTTCGACAACTGAAGCCTTGGAGGTTAGCCGTCGCGGTTGTATTGTGGCCGACGATTGGGGACAAACCTCGCGTAAGGGCGTATTCGCCGGTGGCGATACCGTTACGGGTGCGGCGACAGGAATCCTCGCAATGGGTGCAGGCCGCAAGGCTGCAGCGGCTATCGACCGCTATGTGCGCGGCGTGGACGAGTAGGAACAAAAGTTGAAAAATAATAATTTTACTAACTAAATAACACAAAAGATTATGAAAAGAATTTCTATGATTTTGGGTCTTGTAGCCATTGCGGCTTCGACTCTGTTTGTTTCTTGCGCAAAGAAGCACGTGCCTAATGAAGTGCCTGCATTCCCACGCAAGATGAGCGCAACCTACCAGCTCAACAGCAAGGGCGTACACGCTTGGACAGGTTTCGTATATGCTGACGATGGCAAGACTTCGTGCGCTTGGAACTCAACCAACCGTCATACAGGTTGCCGTGTAGACCCTGAGGATGCTACCCGTTTGATGATGTACTTCGCAGCTAACAAGGCTTACACAGTGCGTATTGCTGAGTCGGCACGCGATTTCTTGCAGTTCCGTGTTCACAAGGTGGGCGAGGATGTATACAACGAGGAGAGCTACTACACCGCATACGAGGTTAGTGGTGACCGCGACAACCAGGCCTATGTGACCATCGTGCCTACACAGATTCCGGCATTTGAAGAGGAGCCACTCGTAGGCGAGTTGGAGATTACTATGGCAAATCAGACTATGCCATTGGCTACCATCACTATTAATCCACTCGCTGAGTAATCGTCTTGGTGACTGATAGAAAGAGCAATCCCGCAAGGGGTTGCTCTTTTTTTAGTGAGTAGTGAGGAGTGAGTAGTGAGTAGATAGAAGAGGGTTTTGTGCGGCGACTTTTTTGGCGTCGCCAACAAGTTGGCTCTATAACGGCGGAGGCAGAGCCTCCTTTATGGCGGCGCACTCTGACGACTGCTTTATGGCGCGCGCCATAGAGGGCTGTAAGCCCGACGCCACAGAGCACCGTAGGTGCGACGCTATAGAGGGCTGTAAGCCCGACGCAATATTCTGCTCGCGCCGTGACAAGGGTCGGAGTTCCCGTTACCCTTTTTACCCCATTTACCCTTTTTACCCCTATGTGTGGGAGGGGTAAAAGAGGGGTAAATGGCGGAGGGAACTCCCCAAAAAAAGGAGAGTCGGGAAAAATCCCAACTCTCAGTCTACTATCTCTGCCGAGGGTTTACTCCCACTCGATAGTTGCGTTTGGTTTTGGTGAGAGGTCGTAGCAAACACGGTTTACATTTGGAACCTCCTTGAGGATGCGGTCGGTGATCTTGCCGAGGATTGCCCAATCGATATGCTCGATGGTAGCAGTCATAGCATCCACAGTGTTCACAGCACGGAGGATTACCGGCCAATCGTACGAACGAGCGTTGTCACGCACACCTACCGACTTGAAGTCAGGCACAACGGTGAAATACTGCCATACGGTCTTGTCCAAACCTGCCTTTGCGAACTCCTCACGAAGGATAGCGTCTGACTCACGAACAGCCTCCAAGCGGTCGCGAGTGATAGCACCCAAGCAACGAACGCCCAAACCAGGACCAGGGAATGGTTGACGATAAACCATTTCGTAAGGCAAACCTAATTCCAAACCGCAAGCACGAACTTCGTCTTTGAAAAGTTGACGGATAGGTTCTACCAATTCAAATTGCAAGTCTTCGGGCAAACCACCTACGTTGTGGTGCGATTTTACCATTTTAGCGGTTTTGGTACCACTTTCTACAATATCAGGATAGATGGTGCCTTGACCCAAAAAGTCGATGCCGTCCAATTTGCGTGCTTCTTCTTCGAATACGCGGATAAATTCACCACCAATAATTTTACGTTTTTCTTCGGGATCTTCTACGTTTTCTAATTTGGTAAGGAAGCGTTCGGTAGCATCTACATATACCAAGTTAGCGCACAATTGTTTGCTGAATACATCCACAACAGCTTCCGATTCGCCTTTACGCATCAAACCGTGGTTAACGTGTACGCAAACCAAGTTTTTGCCGATGGCTTTTAGTAGCAATGCAGCAACAACCGAGCTGTCAACACCACCCGAAAGTGCCAAAAGAACTTTGCGGTCGCCTACTTGTTGGCGGATAAGTTCTACTTGGTCGTTTACAAAGTTGGTCATGTTCCAGTTGGTGGCTGCCCCACAAGTATCAAATACAAACGATTTTACAGCTGCCTTGATGGCTTCTTCGTCGTTGGTAAATTCGGGTAGTTTAACATCGCACAAAGCTTTGTCGTGACCTGCTGCCATTACAGGGAATCCTGCTTGGTAAATTTCGGGTAATACATCAATTTCAACGCCGTCAATAACGTGGTTAGGACCACCATTGATGATAATACCTTTTACGTTAGGCAATTTTTGCAACTCGGCAGCGGTAATGTCGTGTGGATAAATTTCACTATAAACGCCTAAGGCGCGGATGGCTCTGGCAAGTACGGTATTTTCGTGGCTTCCCAAATCCAAAATGACAATCATGTCTTGTTTCATTGTCGTTAGTTTTGTAGGGGTTAAATGAAAGGATTTTCGATGTGCAAATTTAGAAAAAAATATTTTTTTTTGATACGATTTAGGTGATTTTTTTACAGCACAAAGCTGTTTGCTGTGAAACGTTAAACTACCTTGCATTTGTTTTATATTTCTTAAAAAATACCTACCTTTGTAATTGGTAAAAATGTCTGTAATATAGTTGTTACGTCATGGGTAGATAGGTAAGCAATTATATGAAAAATGGAAATAGCTATTCAAGGAAATGAATGCTAATCTACTAAAGAATGATTATGGAACAAGAAAAACTAAAGATTGGACTTTTTAATGAATGCTTTCCGCCGATACAAGATGGGGTGTCGCAAGTAATGGAGAATTATGCGAGGGTGATGCACAATTTGGGGCATGACGTTACGGTGGTTACAGCAAAAGTTCCGTCGCACGATTATAGCAAGTATCCTTATGATGTACAAAATGTAAAATCGATTCCAATCCCAGTTAGAAAACCTTATCGTTGGGGATTGCCGATTTGGATGGCACCAAACCAACCCGTTATGCGCTATCAGGCTGATGTAATGCATATACATTCTCCCTTTACGGCTGCAAGGATAGCTATGAAGCTGGCTAAAAAGAATGGAACTCCTTTGGTTGCAACCTTTCATTCTAAGTACCGCGACGATTTTAGACGATCAGTTCCATCTGATACCATTGTTAATATGATGGTAAAAAACATCATGCAGGTTTATAATGCTGTAGATGAGGTGTGGGTGCCACAACAATCGGTTTTGGAAGTGATGCGTGAATATGGTTACAAAGGGAAAGCAGAAGTTGTTCCCAATGCAGTAGATTTTGAGGTAACAACATCCGAGTTGGATACGCTGATTCAATCATCGCGTCAAAAATTGCAATTGCCAGCAGATATACCATGCTTTTTGTTTGTCGGTCAGATTATTTTGGAAAAGCGGGTTGATTATATCCTGGAATCGTTAAAAATCCTACGTGATAGAGGCTTTGCGTTTCGTATGTATTTTGTAGGCAAAGGATATGCTGTTCAGACACTTAAAAACAAAATTGCAAAATACAACCTTGAATCGTGTGTGTTTTATGTAGAACAAATTCAATCGAGAACCGAGTTGCAATGTTACTATGCAGCTGCCGATTTATTTTTGTTCCCCTCTATTTACGATAATGCACCCTTGGTTTTGCGCGAAGCAGCTGTGCATCAAACTCCCTCTATTTTAACGATAGGCTCGAATAGTGCCGAAGTGGTTGAAGATGCCGTAAACGGCTATTTGGGTGTGAACGAGACTCCACAACACATGGCAGATCTTATACAGACTATTTTTGCAGACAAAATGAAATTATCTGCCGTGGCTATCGAAGCAAGAAAGACCTTAGGATTAACTTGGAATCAAGTAGTGCCCGAAGTGTTGGATAGATACAGAATGTTGATAAAACGTAAAAGCAAATGAGTAAGAATAAGTCTGTAGATACCACGGAGCAAACCGTAAAAAATGGTTTAAATACCAAACACATTATATGGCCCGTTTTATTTGGCTTAATTGGTATAGTTTGGATGATATACAACGAGTTCTCGCAGTTGGGCGATTCTCCTGTTCCTCTTAGCCATTACATTAGCAATACCACCATTTGGTTTTTATTGTTATCGGTGGCATTGATAGTTATTAGGGACTTGTCTGGCATGAGTCGTTTGTATTTGTTAGCTGATAGACAACTTAGTATTGGAGCGTTATTCCGTATTCGAATGTTGTATGAGTTTACCTCGGCTGTAACTCCATCGGCAGCAGGCGGCTCTACACTCGAAATGATTTTTATCAATCGCGAAGGAATTTCTTTTGGCAGAAGTACGGCTATCTGTATTTTGTCGTTGTTTTTAGACGAACTTTCGCTGGTGTTGTTGTTCCCTTTGGTATTTCTGTTTTTCCCCATTGATATATTTTTCCAAGTAGCTGGCGAAGCTTCGGCTTCTATCGCATCGTTGTTTGCTATTGGTTATTTTGCTAAATTAATCTGGGTAGGCATTTTATTTGTGGGTATTTTTATAAAACCCCAAGTGATATCGTGGCTTATTAGCCGTATTTTTTCCATCAAATGGCTTAGCAAGTGGAAGTTAAAAGCCTTTAGAACGGCAGTTGATATCAAAGCATGTTCTAAAGAAATGCGTCATAAATCGGCAGGCTTCTTTATCTCCAATATATTGTTAAGTATGCTGTTGTGGGTATCGCGTTTCCTTATTGTGAACGCCCTTATTATGGCATTTGTTACAGCATCCGATTCGTTAACCTTTGTGGATCAGGTAATTATTGCTGTTCGCCAAGGCATTGTATTGGTGGTCATGATGATAGCACCTACACCTGGTGGTAGTGGATTTATTGAGATAATGTTTGAATCATACCTGGGTGAATTTATACCGGTAGGCATGGTATCGCTTATCATTGTTTCGGTGTGGCGTATGCTTACTTACTACAACTACTTAATTATTGGTGCTATAATTACGCCCAAGTGGATTGCCAAACATTTTTCGCGCAAAAAATCAATCGATAAGGAGGAAAAATAATGATTCCGCACCGTATTGACGCAGATGCAGAGGCGCAAATTTCGCTCTGTGGCGATGTAAAAGCGGGTTTTCCGTCGCCTGCCGAGGACATTGGAGAAAAATTAGACCTCATTCAGCTCTTGGTGCGCCACAAGGCTTCTACGTTCTTTTTTAGGGTGAGTGGAGTTTCGATGGTAGATGCTGGTATGGACGAGGGCGATATTATCATCGTCGATCGTAGCCTTTCGCCATACAACGGATGCAAAGCAGTTTGCTATTTGGATGGCGAATATACCGTAAAGGCTGTCGAAATAACGGATAAAACCGTTCGCTTGCTTCCTGCCAATCAAAACAACACTGCGTATCGTCCTATCGAAGTTACTGCCGATAATCAATTTGCCATTTGGGGCGTGGTTACTTACGTTATCAAAAAGATGTAATGTCGCTTGTCGCTCGTTGCTTGTTGCTTGTTGTTGAATCGTTAAATTGCAAATCAACGATTACACGATTCATCGTGAGCGAAGCGAGCAAATCGACTCACCAAATCACCGCATCACCGCATCACCAACACCATGTTCGCTCTTGCCGATTGTAATAACTTTTTTGTGTCGTGCGAAAGGGTTTTTCGTCCCGATTTAAACGGCAAACCCGTTATTGTGCTCTCCAATAACGACGGGTGTGCGGTAGCACGTAGCAACGAAGCCAAGGCATTGGGCATAAAAATGGGCGACCCTTTGTTTAAAATACGCCATTTGGTGCAAAAGCATGGGGTTACTGTTTTTTCGGGCAATATGGCGCTATATGGCGATATGTCGAATCGGGTGCGTTTAACGTTGCAAGAGTTTTCGCCTTTGGTAGAAGTTTATTCCATCGACGAGGCTTTTTTAGATTTGCACGGAATGCTTATCGACGACTACGATGCCTATGCCAAAGAAATTTCCAGACGTTGCTATCACTATACTTCGATACCTGTTTCGGTAGGCATTGCACCTACCAAAACCTTAGCCAAAATAGCTTCTAAATTGTGCAAGCAATATCCTAAACTAAAAGGTGGTTGTTACATGCATCGTCCCGAAGACATCGAAAAAGTGCTTAAACGTTTGCCCGTGGCAGATGTATGGGGTATTGGCAGGCAGTCGGTCAAAAAACTGCAACAAATCGGGGTGGCTACTGCCTACGATTTTACGGCTTTGCCGCAAAGTACGGTAGATAGGTTGATGGGAATTACTGGTGTGCGTACGTGGAAAGAGTTAAAAGCAGTGCCTTGCATCGACTTTGAACATACTCCACAGGCTCGTAAGTCAATTTGCGTTTCGCGTAGTTTTGCCAGTGAAATAACCCAAGTGGATATGCTTGTCGAACAAGTGGCTAATTTTGCGCTGAAAGGAGCCGAAAAACTACGCTCGCAAAACTTGTTGTGTGCCGAAATGACCGTCTTTATTGCTACCAATCGGTTTCGCGAAGACCAACCACAGACCATATCCTCCCGTTTAATCTGTTTTTCGACAGCTACCAACAAGCAACGTGATATTGTTTCGATGGCAGTGCAGGCGGTTAGAGATATTTATTCTGCCTCCTATAGCTACAAGAAAGCAGGTGTGCTGTTTCATAAACTACAAGAAGCATCGCACACGATGTATTCGCTTTTTGACGATGCACAAACCCGCGAAAAAGAACAGAAGGTGTCAAAAGTGATGGATGCCATACGGCATACTTATGGAAAAAATGCGCTAACCCTTGCATCGCAAGGAGTAGCGCAAGAATATGCTTTGTCCGAGAATAGGTCGCCCGCTTATACTACACAGTGGAGCGAATTACCAAAAGTAAGTGTTAAGTAATTGTTTAGGCGTTTAGTCGTTTAGTC
>CALDQH010000081.1 GCA_937911935.1 uncultured Bacteroidales bacterium
ATCAACACTATTTAAACATATTACTACCTCTTTAAGTCCTGACGAGGTTAAATATTCATTAGCTGTGAATCCATAACCATACTTGATTTGGATTGTCGGAATTTTACCTTTTTTGAGTTGATAGGTGGCTTTTTCGAATGGATAGACCATTTGTCCTCCTGTGAACCAGCCTAAATAGCCTTGGTTAAATTGAACAGAAGGATCGTCGGATAGTTCGGTAGCCACTTTGGCAAAATTGGATTTTTTTAGTCCTTTTCGTGCTTTCTTGGCTTTTTGTAGGGCAGCATCTGCTTCTTCTGGCGAATTAACGGCAAATAGAATATGGCTTGCTTCGACATCTTCTAGTAAGAATTGATAAGCCTCCTTAACCAACTCTTTGAGTTTTGCAGAGTCGGTTAAGTAAGGGGTTATCAGTTGATTTCTATAGCCTGCGAGTTCTTCTTGGAAAGAAGATGCTGTGTCGTATTGCATGGCATACGCTTCTTCTACCTTTAACTTAAAATCGATAAACATTTCAAGGTAATCGTTGCGCGATATATCTTGAATTTGACCTGCATTGTTTTTTTGGTAGTAGTATTCAAATTCTTGTTTTGATATATCTTTACCACCAATGGTAATAATAGCTTGTGCAGATGCTGTTAAAGTGCTAAGAATTAGCAGTATGAACCATGTCAATCGTTTCATTATTCTCCTCTTGAGTAGTTAGGTGCTTCTTGTGTAATGGTTACGTCGTGTGGGTGATTTTCTTTTACACCAGCAGCGGTGATACGGGTAAATTTAGCGTTGTGCAATTCTTGAATGGTGCGTGCACCGCAGTAACCCATGCCAGAACGCAAACCACCTAATAGTTGATAGATTACTTCGTATAAGGTGCCTTTGTATGGAACACGTGCTGCAATACCTTCGGGTACCAATTTTTTAACGTCATCTTCGGCGTCTTGGAAATAGCGGTCTTTCGAACCTTTTTGCATGGCTTCTAACGAACCCATACCGCGGTATGCTTTAAATTTACGACCGTTGTAAATGATGGTTGCGCCAGGAGATTCTTCTACGCCAGCTAACAAAGAACCTGCCATGATACAGCTGGCTCCTGCTGCCAATGCTTTTACGATATCGCCCGAGTAGCGAATACCACCGTCGGCGATGATGGGCACTCCAGTTCCTTCTAGGGCTTTGGCTACGTCGTAAATGGCAGAAAGTTGGGGAACACCAACACCTGCAATGACGCGAGTAGTACAAATAGAACCAGGTCCGATACCTACTTTAACGGCATCAGCACCAGCTTCTACCAACGCTTTTGCAGCTGCGCCTGTAGCAATGTTTCCTACAACAATGTCGATTTGAGGGAATTTGGCTTTTGCCATTTTAAGGGTGTCAATCACACCTTTTGAGTGACCGTGTGCGGTGTCAATAATGATGGCATCTACGCCTGCTTCAACCAAAGCAGTGATACGTTCTACGGTATCGCTGGTAACGCCAACGCCAGCGGCAACGCGCAAACGACCTTTGGCGTCTTTGCATGCCATGGGTTTGTCTTTGGCTTTGGTAATGTCTTTGTAGGTTACAAGACCGATAAGTTTGCCTTCTTTGTCGACAACGGGTAATTTTTCAATTTTATTTTCTTGAAGAATTTGTGCTGCTGCTTCTAAATCGGTTGACTGACAGGTTGTTACCAAGTTTTCTTTGGTCATTACTTCGTCAATCAATTTTTTGGTATTGCGTTCGAAACGCAAGTCGCGGTTGGTTACGATGCCTACTAGGTAGTTGTTTTCATCTACAACAGGAATGCCACCAATGTGGTATTCTTTCATCAATGCCAATGCATCGGCAACTGTTTTTCCTTTGCGAATGGTAACAGGGTCGTAGATCATACCATTTTCGGCACGTTTAACCGCATATACTTGACGAGCTTGTTCTTCGATGCTCATGTTTTTGTGGATAACACCGATACCTCCCTCGCGAGCGATGGCAATAGCCAATTTGGCTTCGGTAACCGTATCCATAGCTGCCGAAACGATGGGTGTTTTTAACTCGATATTGCGCGAGAAACGTGTGGTTAATTCTACGTCACGCGGAATAACTTCTGAATAAGCGGGAATAAGTAGGACATCGTCGAAGGTAAGACCGTCCATTACAATTTTGTCTGCAATAAATGACATAACGGTAGGCTTTTATAGAAAATTTATTGCATGCAAAAGTATAAAAAAAGGCTGTATTTTCCTATACTTTCGCGTTAAAAATTGTAACATGTAAACGAAAAAACAACTTGATAGGTTGTTGCATAGCCGATTACCACTGGTGTTGCATGCCGTCGAATGACAAAAGGGTGTTTTTAAAGATGCTTTGTGCTTCGTTGTGCAAAGGGGTTAAATCGGCGTATCGGGCGGAATAATGACCGATGATAAGTTGCTTTACACCTGCTTTTTGGGCGATGGTGGCAGCTTGTTTGGCGGTGGAGTGTAGCGTTTCTTTGGTACGAAAAGCTTCGGATTCGGCAAAGGTTGCTTCGTGAAAAAGAACATCTGCTCCTTGTATGATAGGGATAATGCGTTCGCTATAAGCTGTGTCAGAACAATAGGCATAGCTTTTAGGAGGGGTGGGTGGAGTTATAAATCGGCTGTTAGGAATGATTTGACCATCTTGGGTAGTAAAATCAGCACCATTTCGAAGGTTTTTCATGTCTTCGATGCCTACCTTGTAAAAGTCTAAAAGTTCGCGATTTAGGTGTGGATTTCCTATCTTTTCTTTGAATAAAAAACCGCAAGTAGGCATGCTGTGCACGAGTGGAATGGTGGTAACAGTTAAGCTTCTATCTTCGTAAATAACTTCGCTTTTGAGTGGGTTGAGCGGTTCGAAATGAACTTGAAATGAAAGATCTTTGCAGAAATAGTCAAGTTGGGCTTTTAGTATGGGTTTTAAATCGGGATGTGCATGTATGTGTATGTCTCCCGTATGATGTAGCATGCCGAGCGTTGATAGAACTGATATGATGCCATAGCAGTGGTCGCCGTGCAAGTGCGAAATAAACCAATGATTCATGCGATTGGTTTTGATTCCGTATTTGCGTAGTTGGAATTGTGTGCCGTCTGCGCAATCTATTAAGAAACTTTTGTTATGGGTATGTAGAACCTGTGCGCTCGAGAAGCGTCCAAACGAAGGAATGGCAGAACCTGTGCCCAATATAGAAAGTTCGAAATTCATGATTTAAGCTGTAATAGGTTGTTTTGATGGATGATTTCTCCTTTGTCGATAAGCATACGGATGGTTTCTATCAAGGTGGTCCCAGGGAACGATGACTGTTGCATCAACTCGTTTAAACTCATGGGTTGTTTTGCCAATGTAGATGTAAGGTATGCTGCTATGTCGTTGGTTTGAGGAGGTGTCTTTAAACAGTGGTCGCATTGGTTGCATGGCTTGCTATCCTCTTCGCCAAAGTATGACAATAGTAGCTGGCTTCGGCAATGCTCGTTATCGGTTGCGTAACGAATCATGGCTTCGATGCGATGCTCAAAGCGACGTTTCCGATTTTCGTAAACCTCTTTCTCGATGCGTAAGCGGTTTGTTTCGATGCGTTCCTTGGTGTATATGATGCAAGGTGACTTTTGGTGCGGAATATAGGTGATGATATGCTCGTGGTATAATGCGATTAATCCTTGTTTGACGGAGTCTGTGCTCATGTTGGAATAGGTAGCTATGGCATCCTCGTCAATAGGAGTTAATTCGGCAAAAATGCCTGTGTAAGTACGCAATAGGGTGTTGAGTACCTTTTCGGCAATTGGATGTAATGATAAATCGTAGAGTCGATGTCGTGGACATACAACCTGTATGCGCGCTTTGAATTCTAATTCGTCGTGGTATTCGATGTAACCCGCTAACTCTAAGATTTTTAGAGCGCTGTGTGTGATTTGTATAGGCAGGCGAAATTTGCTGCAAAAAAGACTGAGTTGAAAGTTGAAAATGCTACCCTTGCAACTGCCTACCCCTACTTGTAAGTAATACGCCAATTGCTCATATACTTGGACGATGAATTCTTTTTCGGGGAATGCTTCTTTGATGCGTTTTTTTGCTTGTGCTACATCGGTGTTGTTAAAAACAAGTACGCAGTATGCTTTTTTTTCGTCACGACCTGCCCTTCCAGCTTCTTGAAAATAAGCTTCTATGCTGTCGGGCATATCCAGGTGAATAACGCTACGGACATCTGACTTGTCAATTCCCATGCCAAAGGCATTGGTGGCAACCATAACGCGACATTCGCCTTTTTTCCATTGTTTTTGTCGCTCGTCTTTTTGTGCCAGTGGAAGACCTGCGTGAAAGAAATGGGCGGAGATTCCGTTTTGTTGCAAAAATTCGGCAGTATCCTTTGTTTTCTTTCGGTTGCGAACATAGACAACCGAACTGCCAGGTACATTATTAAGGATGCGGAGCAGTTGGCTCTGTTTGTCTTCTGTTTGTCGTACGCTGTAACTTAAGTTGGGGCGGTAAAAACTTTTGCGCAAGACATTGATGTGCTTGAATTGTAGTTGTCGTTGGATGTCGTAAACTACTTGTGGCGTCGCCGTTGCTGTTACGGCTAAAATAGGCACCCCAGGGAGGAGTTGGCGTAAATGAGCAATTTCGCGATACGAAGGTCTAAAGTCGTATCCCCATTGCGAGATACAGTGAGCTTCGTCCACAGCAATGAGCGAAACCGATAGCAGTGGTAGTTTCTCTAAAAACAAACGGGTAGAGAGTCGCTCTGGCGATAAATATAGAAATTTGTAATGGCCATAAATGCAGTTGTCGAATGTTTTTTGAATATCAGCATTCTCCATGCCCGAATAAATAGCAGCTGCCTTGATGTTTTTGGCTTGTAGGTTATTGACCTGGTCTTTCATCAAGGCGATAAGAGGGGTGATGACCAAGCAAAGCCCCTCTTGGGCAAGGGCTGGAACCTGAAAGGTGATGGATTTTCCGCCACCCGTAGGCATAAGCCCCAATGTGTCCTTGCCGCTGCCAATGGAGGTGATGATGTCGTATTGTAAATCTCGAAAATCAGCATACCCCCAATATTGTTGCAATATGGCGCGATAGTCAGGCATCGATTATGGGATTTTGATGTCTTTTATCATCAGTTGGATGCTCTTTTTGCCATTAAAATTGTTTTCCTCTAAGGTATAACAAATATGAAAGGGCATGCCGCTGTTGATGTATTTGATGGTGTTCTCGGCATCGTGGGCATTAAAAGCAATGCCACTCATAGAGGGTCCTCCTGTAATGTCTCTTACATCTAATTTGATGTGTTTGTTGCCTTGTCCTACCAATCGGCATCTATGCTGGTGATCGATAACGTTGTACGTAACAAAAACAGGCTTGCTGTTATCGGGGCCAAAAGGAGCAAATTGTTGCAAAGTTGAAAAAAATGCATGATTGATTTCGGCAAAGTGGATGGCAGCATCAATTTCGATTTGTGGAACTTGTTGTTCTTCTTTTAAGTGAATTTCTACGTACTGCTGAAAACGCTCTTTGAATTCGGCAATATTTTCCAATCGAAGCGTAAGCCCGGCAGCGTAGGTGTGTCCTCCAAAGTTTTCGAGTAGGTCGCGGCACGAATCAATGGCTTTGTATAGGTCAAAACCAATAACAGAACGCGCAGAACCTGTCGCGAAACCGTTGGATAGGGTTAAAACGACGGCAGGTTTATAATAGTGTTCGCTAAGGCGCGAGGCTACAATCCCAATAACCCCTTTGTTCCATTCTTGGTTATAGACGACGATAGACGAGGTTTGCTCGTCAGTTGGGGTGGCATCGATAAATTTACGTGCTTCCTCGGTGGCTTGTTTGTCTAAGTCTTTGCGAAGTTGGTTGTATTGGTCTATGCTTTCGCCTTTTCTTCGCGCAGTTTCTTCGTTGTTGGCAATTAGAAGCTCTACAGCTTCTTTGCCAGAACTCATTCTGCCAGAGGCGTTGATGCGTGGCCCAATTTTAAAGACAATGTCGCTGGTTGTTACTTTTGTGTCTGTAAGTTCGCATAGCTCCATAATGGCTTTAAGTCCCATGCTGGGCGAAGCGTTAAGTTGTTTTAGACCTAAATGCATTAAGGTTCGGTTTTCGCCTGTAATAGGAACAATGTCAGAAGCAATGCTCACAGCTAATAAATCTAACAAAGGCTGTAGTTTATCCCAGCCAATGCCATATTGTATGGCAAACGCTTGTACTAATTTAAAGCCAACGCCGCAACCTGATAAATGACCATAGGGATAGGTGGAATCCGTTCTTTTGGGGTCTAAAACGGCAACAGCTTTGGGCAGCTCGCTATCGGGTGTGTGGTGGTCGCATATGATGATGTCCACACCTCTTTGGGCTGCGTATGCTACTTTTTCGATGGCTTTGATGCCGCAATCTAATACGATGATAAGCTTAAAGTCATTTTCTGCTGCAAAATCAATGCCTTTGTACGAAACTCCGTATCCCTCGTCGTTTCGGTCGGGGATATAGTAATCAATGTTGGTGGAAAAATTTTGAAGAAACTTGTAAACCAGCGCAACAGCGGTTGTGCCATCGACATCATAATCTCCGTAAACTAAAATTTTTTCGTCTTGTTGCAAGGCACGATTAAGGCGTTCTACTGCCTTATCCATGTCGTTGAGCAGAAAGGGATCGTGCAATAATCCCACTTCGGGGCGAAAAAATGCTTTGGCTTGGTCGTAGGTGCGAATGCCTCTTTGAACCAAAAGGTTTGCCAATGTTCCAGAAATGCTGAGTTGTTGTGCTAAGGTTTTTCTACATAATTCTTCTTCGTCTGTTAGTTTGTTAACAATCCAATCTCGAAGCATATTATTTTTGTTTGTTTATAGCGATAGAATGTGTATTTTTGTCGTTACAAATACATTTGGTAAAGTTAGGAATTTTTTTTGACATAGATGGAAGAAATAAAAAAAATAGTGGAGATTTTGCAAGCTGGAGGGATTATTTTGTATCCTACAGATACGGTTTGGGGGATAGGTTGCGACCCTACCAACGAGCTGGCAGTTCAGAAAATATACGATCTTAAGCGAAGAGCGGATAGCAAAGCCATGCTGTTGTTGACGGATAGCATGGCAAAAGTGCAAGCCTATGTTACAGATGTGCCTGATGTGGTGTGGGATTTGGTGGAGTGTGCCGAAAAACCGTTGACTATTATTTATCCGCAAGGAAGAAATCTTGCGACTAATCTAATGGCTCAAGATGGGAGTGTAGGCATTCGCATTACCAACGAGGCATTTTCTAAGCAATTGTGTATGCGTTTTAAAAAACCCATTGTTTCTACCTCTGCCAATGTTAGTGGACAGCCAACTCCTGCTTTTTTTGATGAAATATCAGAAGAAATTAAGGCAGGTGTTGATTACATTGTACAAGCCAGACAAGATGATCGCGAAAAAAAACAACCATCATCGATTATAAAGTTTGAAAAAAATGGTACATTTGCCATAATCAGAGAGTAAGAATGGACGAAAAGAAACAACGATATAAATACATATTGGCAGATGTCTTTACGGCTTTAATGGCATGGATCCTGTTTCATGCTTTTAGGCGTTTGGAGGTGGATGCACTGCAAATGGGCATTCATTTGCTTTATCCGCAATACAATGCTCGTGTTGTGGTGGCACTGATCCCATTTTTTTGGTTGTCTATCTATGCGGTTTCTGGCTATTATAATGCAGGATGTGTATTGTTTAAATCACGCATAAACGAGCTCGCAACCACTTTAATGAGTACGTTCGTCGGGGTACTGATTCTTTTTTTCTGCATTGTGTTGGATGATCCCATTGATGAGGTTGGCTTTTCGTATTTTTATATTTCCTTTTTTCTGCTTTTCTTTTTGCAATTTTTACTGACTTATGCTTTCCGTTTGTCGATTACCCAATCGGCTATTCAGAAGATTCGTAAAGGTCAAATTACTCAAGCAACTTTGGTTATAGGAACAGGTGCTGTTGCTCAAAAAATACACCAAGATTCGCAGCGTTTGTTGCTTTCGGGATATAACTTGGTGGGATTTGTAAAAGTTTCGAATGACGAAGTTGTTGAGGTCCCTTCGTCCCTTTGTGTGGGTACATGGGATCAACTCAAAGAAATAGTGCAAGCATGTAATGTGTCGGTTGTTATTATTGCCGATGAACATATCAATCCTTTAGAAGTGTATAAACTAATAGCCACTTTTCGCTATCATACTTTGAGCATTAAGGTGATACCTTCGCAGTTTGATTGGCTGAAGGGTTCGGTTGATTTGAGTAATGTACAGGGCATTCCTTTGGTTGATATTACCAAAAGTCGAATTTCGCCTTGGCAAATGAATGTAAAACGTTTGTTTGATGTTGTTTTCTCTTTGGTGGCATTGGTATTGACACTTCCTTTTATGGCTATCTTTTGTTTGATGATTGGCAAGAAACCCATTTTTAAACAAGAACGAATTGGACAAAGAGGGAAACCCTTTTACATTTACAAGTTGCGCAGTATGCGTTTGGATGCCGAAAAGGATGGCCCGCAATTGTCGTCCGAAACCGATAGTAGAATAACACCTATTGGTAGGTTTTTGCGCAAATACCGCATTGATGAATTGCCTCAGTTTTACAATGTGCTAAAAGGAGATATGTCGGTTGTAGGTCCTCGTCCAGAGAGAGAGTTTTACATCAAGCAGATAGCACAACGAGCTCCTTATTACTATATGTTGAGTAAAATCAAACCAGGTATTACCTCGTTGGGAATGGTAAAATATGGCTATGCCAATACCCTTGAAAAAATGTTGGTAAGGGTAAACTTTGAATTGTTGTATTTGGATAAAATGTCTTTGGCTTTTGATGCAAAAATTATGATTTATACCATCAAAACCATCTTTTTGGGAAAGGGTGTATGATGTCAGCTTCTAAAATATACGCACAGTTGTTGCAATGGCGATCTAAAAATATTTCGCAACAGCGTTTTGTCATAATACTCAGTTTAATGGTGGGTATTCTAACGGCCTTGGCCGCTTGTTTGCTCAAATGGTCTATACATGGCATTCAGCATCTGCTGACGACCAACTTTACGTTTTATTCAGCCAACTGGTTGTATTTATTATACCCCATTATCGGTATTTTGCTAGCAAGTTTGTTTGTTAAGTATGTGGTAAAAGACGATATCAGTCACGGGGTTACTAAAATTCTGTATGCCATATCGCAACGAAAGAGCATCATCAAGGTGCATAACATGTGGAGTTCGGTGGTTGCTAGTTCGATAACCATTGGGTTTGGTGGATCGGTAGGTGCGGAATCGCCCGTTGTTTTGACAGGAGCTGCTATAGGTTCAAACCTGGGTAGGGCTTTTAAAATGGACCAAAAGACGCTTATGTTGATGGTTGGTTGCGGCGCAGCTGGGGCTATTAGTGGTATTTTTAAAGCCCCCATTGCTGGTATTGCATTCACCATAGAGGTGTTAATGCTTGACATGACATTTTACTCCATTGTACCTCTGTTAATTTCTTCTGTTACAGCTACTTCTGTTTCCTATTTATTAATGGGCGATGCCGTTATGTTCCCTTTGCAAAGTGAAACATTTGTGCTTGACCGTATTCCATATTACGTGTTACTGGGAGTTATTTGCGGTTTTGTATCGTTGTATTTTACGCGTGGTATGAATTGGATGGAGGGGATATTTAGAAAGTTAGGAAAACCTTGGCAAAAATGGTTGTTAGGCGGTGCTATCTTGAGTTTGCTTATCTTTTTATTGCCTCCGTTGTATGGTGAGGGATATGATTCTATCAACAATTTGCTAAACCTTAATCATACCGATTTGTTGCAGAATAGTTTGTTTTACGACTACCGGTTTAATACCTATTTTGTCATCTTGTATTTGATGCTGATTGTCCTGCTTAAGATTTTTGCCTCGGCAGCTACCAATGGAGCAGGAGGTACGGGTGGTTTGTTTGCCCCCTCGTTGTTTGTGGGTTGTATTACGGGTTATATATTGGTGTTGATATTTGATGTGATAGGAGTGCAACTTCCCGCTCAGAATTTTGCATTGGCAGGCATGGCAGGGCTGATGTCAGGTATTATGCATGCGCCGCTAACAGGTATCTTTCTGACAGCCGAACTATCGGGTGGTTATACGTTGTTTATGCCACTCATGATTGTATCGGTTATTTCGTTTATTACCATTTACGTGTTTGAACCTCATAGTTTGTATGCCATGCGATTGGCTCAAAAAGGAGAGTTGGTTACCCATCACAAAGACAGAGCAGTGCTGACGCAACTTAAGACAGCCAATGTAATCGAAACGGATATGCGCTCTATATATCCCGATGCGATGTTAGGCGATTTAGTGCGTATTATGTCATCGTGCAGTCGCAATGTTTTTCCCGTATTGGATCAAAATGGGAACTATTTAGGCGAAGTAAGGGTTGAGGAAATAAGAAATATCATGTTTCGCCCCGAACTTTATTGGCGTTTTTCGATACGTAAGTTGATGGTGTCACCGCCCGAGAGAGTTGATATAAATGATTCGATGGAGGTGGTTATGAATAAATTTGAACGTAGCAATGCGTGGAATTTACCAGTTGTGGATGGCACCAAGTATGTGGGATATGTGTCCAAATCGAAGATATTTAGCGCATACAGAAGTGTTTTGGTAGAATTTTCGGACGATTAGCCCTTCAAACGAAATGATAAGTTGTATGAAAAGATGGATTTATGTAGGCATATTATGGTGTTGTTCTTTGTGTTTTGTTTGGGGACAAGCGTTAAATACGCCTCCGAAGGTTGTAGTTGGAATTTCGGTTGATGGTCTAAATCGCGATTATTTATCGCTGTTTTGGCACGAATTATCACAGGGTGGATTTAAAAGGTTGGTATCCGAAGGAACTACCTTCGATTCTTTTTCCTATGGTTATCAAAGTGCTGGAAACGCACCCGATATAGCAACCCTACAAACAGGTTCGTTGCCCTATTTGCATGGAATAGCTGGAGATAATTATTTTGTGCGTAAAAGCGCAAAATCGATACCGGTTACAGCCGATCCAAGCGCCCATTCTTTTGGGTTGGATGTGGCGCATTCTGCTCATCGTCTGCAGGCATCCACGTTGGCAGATCAGTTAAACGAAGATAGTCAGAATAGGGCACAAATTGTATCTATAGCCATAAATCCAACGGCAGCTACCTTGCAGGTTGGACATAGCGGACTGGCTCTTTGGATGGATAAACAGACGGGAAGATGGACGACGTCTTCTTATTACGAGACGGCATTGCCATCGTGGGCAGGGAAAACAGCAGATGATTATTTGAATAAACGCTGGGAACCTTTGCATTTGGCAGCATTGTATTACGCGGCTCCTCGCGTTAGAAACAAAAACTTTGTGTATGACCTAAATCAGTTTTGTTACGGAAGTGCCAAATACGAACAGTTTGCAACGACCCCTTATGCTAACGACATGGTAGGAGATTTGGCGATGGAAGCTGTGCAGAATTATGCGATTGGAAAAGATTTGCAAACCGATATGTTGCTGTTGCAGTTTTCTTTGCAACCGTTGTTTACGCAACAAACAGATGGGCTTACATTAGAACTTGAAGATGCCTATTTGCGATTGGATAAAGAGTTAGAAACTTTGCTTGATTTTTTGGATAAACGATTTGGACAGAAAGAAGTATTGGTGTATTTAACGGGAACGCGCACATTGCCTCATCAGAAGCCTCATAACGAACATGTTCCCTCGCAATCTTTTTGTACGTATCGCTACATGGCACTACTCAATGCTTATTTAATGGCGCATTACGGCAGTTATTCTTGGGTGCAAGGTTCGTGGAACGGTCACATCTATTTGGATAGACAACAGATAGAGCAACAAGGTAAGGATTTAAGACAAGTGCAGCAAACAGCAGTTAATTTCTTTGCTACCATTCCTGGGGTAATGAATGTGAGCACTTCGTTTCAATTAAACGAAGCCTTTATTGGAGCTAGACAATTACATTATGCCTTTCATGCTAATAGTTCTGGCGATTTGGTCTTTAGTCTGCTTCCTGGATGGTATGAGGTCGATAAATATGAAAAACCCACTGGCTTTGTAAGTAGGTATAATACAACGACTCAACTATACTTGTGGGGATGGTATATTCCTGTGCAGCAGATTTTGCAAGAGGTAGATGCTACTCATTTTGCTCCGACGTTGGCAAGGTGGTTGCGCATAAGCCAACCCAATGCATCGAAAGGAGGTTCTTTGCCCATTTTGCTACCATAAAACACAAGTGGCTGACTAAGAGAGTCAGCCACTTGTGTTTTATTTGGATTGGATTTTTAGGGAATCCAAGTTCCTTTTCCTTTTCTTTTTACCACGGGTTCGTCTTCGGTGCAATCAATGATGGTTGAGGGTTCTAATTGTCCTTCGCCTCCGTCAATGACACAATCAACTCGGTTTCCATACCACTCTTCCATGAGTTCTGGATTGGTGCTGTATTCTGGCTCGTCCTCGTTGATAAGGATGGAGGAGGATAGGATGGGATTGCCCAATGCTTCGACCAATGCCAATGCTATTTTGTTGTCGGGAATACGAATGCCTACTACATTTTTCTTTTTGAATAGTTTGGGTAGGTTGCTATTGCCATTGAGTAGGAATGTAAACGGTCCTGGTAGGCACGATCTTAGTTGTTTAAACAACGTATTGTTGATGTAAGAATAATTGCTTACGTGGCTGATGTTGCTACAGACAAATGACAAGGGCATTTTAAGCGGGTCGATGTTTTTGATGGCGCAAATCCTCTCTACTGCTTTTGCGTTGGTGATGTCGCAACCAAAGGCATAAAGTGTATCGGTAGGATAAATGATAATACCACCGTTTTTTAGAATACGAACTGCCTCGTTTATTTCGCGTGGATTGGGATTGTCTTCGTATATTTTGAGTAGCATAATAAGTTATTCTAGAATCGTGTTTAGCGAATCGGTTTCTGTTACAAGTTCTTTTGCCTCAAAATACAAGGGCTTAACTTGTTTTTCTTTTATGATGATAATTTCGTCCGCTTCTTTTGGATAGGCTTTCTTGAGTTGCTCGCTAAACAAAACGGCAGATGCATAATGTGTAAAATCGCCTACACGCAGTTTCCAAAAAGGAGCTTGGTATTGCAAATAAGCATGGTGTTGCGGAAAATCTTTTTCGAATGTCGCTTTCCATTCCAAGGCAGTTTCTTTTGCCTTGCGTGCTGCATTGCTCGAGTATAGTTGTACGCGATAGCCATTGGCAGTAAGAGCCTCTTGTGTCTGCCCTGCGGTTTGTCCGTTTTGTGGTTGTAGTAGCGCTTCTAGTCTTGCATCTTGGTGGATGGTTACAACCCCCTGTTGAGCCCAAGAATAGGCGCAAACTAACAAAATGATGCTTGTTAATAAAAAGTGTTTTCTGTTCATGTCGCAAAATTACAAAATAAAATGACCACCCGCAAGCCTAAGTACTTGTTTGAATGTACAAACTGTTTTTATTTGTTTTGGATGGCTTAGTTACTAATATATAGACGACAGACCAATCTGATGGTTTATTGAAAATATCCAGACGGCCTAAAAATACGTTCATAAAAAAAGTCGGGACGAACCCGACTTTTGGTTGTATGTAGCGTGCTTACAGACTCCATTCAAAACCGTCTTTGGTGTCTTTGATGTTAAAGCCAAGGGCGGTAAGCTCGTTTCGGATTTTATCCGAGGTGCCCCAGTCTTTGTTTTTCTTGGCTTCTAATCGCATGTTAAGCAGTAGGTCGATGGCTTTTTTGTAGGCTTCGTTGCCATTTGCACTGCTACTTTCGTTGCGCAAACCAAAAATATCTTCGATAAACAATTTGAAGGTCGCTTTTAGTTCGTTAAGGTCAGCTTCCGAGAGTGTCGCTTTGCCGTCGTGTACCAAGTTGATGGCTTTGCAAGCTTCGAATAGGTGTGCAATGGCAATTGGCGAGTTGAGGTCGTCGTTCATGGCTTCTTCTAAACGAGCGCGCAAACCCGTGGTGTCAACAGTTGAGGTTGCTGATGCCGTTAGTTTTTGGAGACGTTCGTAGGCTTCCATTAAGCGTTGTAGTCCTTTTTCGGAGGCTTGTAAGGCTTCGTTGCTAAAATCAACGGTGCTGCGGTAATGTGCTTGCAAAATGAAGAAACGGATGGTCATGGGCGAGTAGGCTTGCTCCAATAGCGGATGTGTTCCGTTAAACAATTCGTCAAGCGTGATGAAGTTGCCTAACGATTTGCCCATTTTTTGTCCGTTGATGGTAATCATGTTGTTGTGCATCCAGTAGTGCACGGTTTCTTTGCCCAAAGCAGCAGTCGATTGGGCAATTTCACATTCGTGGTGGGGGAATAGCAAGTCCATGCCACCGCCATGAATATCAAATTCTTCGCCCAAGTATTTGGTGCCCATGGCAGAACATTCCATGTGCCAACCAGGGAAACCATCGCTCCATGGCGAGGGCCAGCGCATGATGTGCTCGGGTTGTGCCTTTTTCCATAGGGCAAAGTCTGCACTGCGGCGTTTTTCGCTTTGACCATCCAATGCGCGGGTGGTTTCCAAGAGGTCGTCAATATTGCGACCCGATAGCTTGCCGTAGTGGTAATCTTTGTTGTATTTTTCTACATCGAAATACACAGAACCTTCGCTGATATAGGCATAACCTGCATCTAAAATCTTTTGTGTAAAGGCAATTTGTTCGATGATGTGCCCCGATGCATGTGGCTCGATGCTGGGAGGAAGTACCCCCAACGCATCCATGCTTTTGTGGTAGCGGTTCAAGAAATATTGTACCACTTCCATGGGTTCTTTTTGCTCTAAACGAGCTTTTTTGGCAATTTTATCTTCGCCCTCGTCTGCATCGTGCTCCAAGTGACCCACGTCGGTAATGTTACGTACATAGCGTACTTTGTATCCTAAATATTGTAGGTAACGAAACAAAAGGTCAAAGGTAATGGCTGGACGAGCGTGTCCCAAGTGGGCGTCGCCATATACGGTAGGTCCGCAAACATACATGCCTACGGTCGATTCGTGTAAAGGAACAAAGGTTTCTTTTTTGCGACTTAGGGTGTTGTAAACGGTTAGTTTGTGTTCCATGTGCTAAAATAATTTTTAGTAACTTTATCTAAATGTTTTACAAAGATAGCGGTAATTTAACATAAACCCACCATTTCGCTACAAAAATGTGCGAAAATTTTAGGATAAATAAAAGTTTTTTGTACCTTTACCAAGTTAAGCGCAATCAATAACTTATAATTAAATATTTTATGAAAAAAGTATTACTACTATGTTCGATGTTTGTCGTGGCTGCATGGGCTATGGCGCAAACACCCAGACCCGCTGGGGTTACAGAGGGTATCTTTTACGATAAACCCAACAAAGGCGATGTAACGGTGAGCTTTTATGCTGCAGATAAGAGCGGAAATGTTCCTGTAAAAATATTTATCCTTTCGTCATTGAGTGGTTGGGCTGCAAGTAATGACTATTTGTGTAACCAAGATGGAGGGTATTTTTGGTACACATTTAAAGGGTTGCAACCAGGCAAAGAATTTGCATTTCAATATTATGCACAAAAAACTTCGGGTGCTGTAAGATTTGCAGATCCTTATTCGACCAAAGTACTGCACAATGATGATCAGTGGGAACCTAAAAAAGCAGATCCAACTTTGATGCCTTACCCTACCAAAGATCTTCTTGATGAAAATGGAAAGCAATTGTATCCTCGTTGTATGGCGAATGGTTATTTAACCGTTTTGCATCCTAATAAACCCGAGTTCCCTTGGAGTAATGCTACCAAGAACTTTAAACGTCCCAATAAAAACAACTTGGTTATATACGAAGCTTGGGTGTACGACTTTTCGCCAAAACGCACCTATCGTGCCATGGTAGAACGCTTGGATTACCTTAAAAACTTGGGTGTTAATGCCTTGGAATTGATGCCCGTATCAGAGTTTGAAGGTAATAAATCGTGGGGATATAACCCAACTTACTATTGTGCCGTAGATAAAGCATACGGTAGTGAATGGGATTTTAAAATTTTGGTAGATGAATGTCACAAACGTGGTATTGCCGTAATTGTGGATATGGTGTTTAACCATGCTACCGGTTTGCAACCTTGGAATGCGCTTTGGGGCAAGACAAAAAGCCCTTATATGCTTCCTAACTACCCTCACGGTGATGCATTCTTCGAAGAATTTAACCACAACTACAAAGGCACACGCGACTACTTTACCTATGTATTGAAACATTGGTTGACCGAGTTAAAAGTAGATGGTTTCCGTTTGGACTTAGCGCATGGTCTTTCTGGCGAAACATACAAAGAAACTGACGTTGTTATCAACTTAAGAAATCTATATAACAACGGTGTAAAAGCAGTTTCGAGCGATGCATATATGATCTTAGAGTATTGGAGAAGTTTAACCGCTCAATGTGTTAATTATGGCATGATGTGTTGGGATAACCAAACGACCGCTTTCTATAAAGCAGCCGAAGCACGTGGCAGTGAAGCAAACTTTAATAGTGTTAACCGTGATAATTACGTTACCTATGCTGCATCGCACGACGAACAACGTCCTGCTTGGAAAGCCTATAAATATGGTTTAGCTAATCAACAAGGTTCTTCTGCAACTGCCGTTAAAAATCGTCTAAAACGTGTTCCTTCTGTTGTGGCATGGGGTGCCTTGTTGAATGGACCTCAAATGATTTGGATGTTTGACGAAATGGGTTATGACTATTCGCACTGCTCTAATCCATCTGGAACAGCAGGTAATGAGAATGATAAAGGAGTTAAACCTTGCTATGAAACGGACGGTAAACCCATTCCAGAGGCTAAAGGCTGGTACGAAAATGCTGATCGTATGGCTGCTTACAAAAAAGTAGGTCAAATTATTCAACTACGTACTCGTTTGGCACCATCTGTATTCGAAGGTAATCCAACTTCGTCTGATGTTGCTTCAGGTAAAACTTTACGTAGCGTAATCTGGGGAGAAGGTACAAGTAGAATTTTTGCTATCGTAAACCAAGGAGAAAGTGCTCAAAGCTTTACCTTGCCTACAGGCAATAGTTGGTACGATTATTTGGCAGGAAGCCCATCTGCTATGGCTGCAGGAACGTCCATTTCTCTTCCTGCTGGCGATATGAAAGTTTATACTGCTAAGAAATTTACCTTGCCTACAATTCCTGATAGCTACACAGCCGAAGATTTTGTGTATGTTGGCGTAGAAGATGTAGTAGAAGATGGCAAATTAGCTTCTCTTTATCCTAGCATGGCAACAGACTTTGTTACTGTAACTGCTGACGAACAAATTACAGCTGTTCAGTTGATGGCTTTGTCTGGTAAAGTTTATAAACCAGCTTATACCGAAGATGGTTTGGTGGATGTTGCTCCATACGAACCTGGTTTGTACTTGTTGGTAGTTCGTTTCGAAACCTTCGAAAGAGCATTCAAAGTAATCAAATTGTAAATTGAAAGCATTGGCAAACCAGTGGGTTTGCCAATGCTTACCATAAAGAAACAGGGTAGTCTCGATTGAGGCTACCCTGTTTCTTTGTATAGGTGGTAATTAAATGATTTCAATTCCTTGTTCTTGGCATAATTTAAGGCTTAGTTCTTTAAGCTTGTATTTTTGAATTTTGCCGCTACCCGTTAGAGGGAAACTATCTACAAAGAATACGTATTTAGGAATTTTGTAGCGAGCTATCTTGCCTTTGCAAAAATCGCGCACATCTTCGGGCTCTAAGCTAGCACCCTCTTTTAGGATGATAAATGCTCCAACTTCTTCGCCGTACTTTTTAGAGGGGACAGCTGCTACTTGCACGTCGCTTACGCCTTCTAAATGGTATAAGAACTCCTCAATTTCGCGAGGATAGATATTTTCCCCACCGCGTATAATCATGTCCTTGATACGACCTGTAATGCGGTAGTAGCCATTTTCGTCTTTAACGCCCAAGTCGCCTGAGTGTAAGAAACCATCCTTGTCGATTACCTCTGCAGTAGCTTGTGGATTGTTGTAGTAGCCTTTCATGACGTTAAAACCACGGCAACACATTTCGCCTTGTACCCCAGGAGGGCAAATCTCGCCTGTTTCGGGGTCGATTACTTGTACCTCTACAAAAGGATAATCGCGACCTACGGTTGTACAGCGTTGTTCAAACGTATCGTCTATGGTGGTTTGTGTCATACCCGGTGATGTTTCGGTAAGTCCATATACGCTGGTAATGGTCATGTGCATCTTATCTGATACTTGGCGCATTAGTTCGACAGGACATAGCGAACCTGCCATGATGCCCGTGCGCAAACAGGTAAGATCGAACATGTTGAACATGGGGTGATTCAGCTCGGCAATAAACATGGTAGGCACTCCATAAAGAGCGGTACAACGTTCTTGATGAACCGAAGCTAAAACAACCAAGGGGTCAAATTTTTCGACCATAACTTGTGTACAACCATGGGTAAGACAGTTCATGGTGGCAAGAACCACGCCAAAACAGTGGAAAAGCGGTACACATACGCAAAGTTTGTCTTCGCTGGTAAATTTCATGTGTTCGCCCGTAAAGAAACCATCGTTGCTAATGTTGTGGTGGGTAAGCATAACGCCTTTTGGGAAACCAGTTGTTCCGGAGGTGTATTGCATGTTTACCACATCGTGGCAGTTTACTTGTTTTTTAGCCTGAATGAGTTTGTCATCCGAGATAGAGCTGCCAAGCAATAGAATTTCGGCGGTGTTGTACATGCCACGGTGCTTTTCTTGACCAATGTAGATGACATTTTTCATTTTTGGGAAACGTTCACTATGCAATTTGCCTCGTTGACACGTTTTTAACTCTGGTAACATTTTGTAGGTCATATCTACGTAGTCGCAGTCCCAAGTGCCGTCGATGATGCACAAGGTGTGCATGTCCGAGTTTTCGCACAAATATTCCAACTCATTTTGTTTGTAGTTGGTATTAACGGTAACGCAAACGGCACCAATGCGAGCACAAGCATATAAAAAGGTGAGCCAATCGGGTACGTTGGTTGCCCATAGACCAACGTGTGTGCCTTTTTCAATGCCAATGGCAAGCATGCCTTTGGCAAGGTCGTTAACACGCTCGTCAAATTGTTTCCATGTAAAACGCAAACCGCGGTCTGCATATACGATGTATTCTTTATCGGGCGTTTTTTCTGCCCAATATTCAACCCACTCGCCTAATGTTCTGTTAGAAAGTTCGTATTTCATGGTTTATTTAGAATGGAGCATATACCACAGCCAAAATTTTGGCAGATTGTGTAGCATATACCAAGTGGTCCACTATTGAATCGTAATAAATGCTATCGCCTTGTTCAAGTACGTATTCGTTTTGGCCGTATTTGATTTTGATTTGTCCTTCGAGTACGTAAATAAACTCTTCGCCTTCGTGCGATGATACCAACAAACTATCAGCACCAGCAGGCTCTATGTTAATGATAAAGGGTTCCATGTTTCTGCCAGCTTTACTACCTGCCAGCGACATAAAATCCAAGTGTGAATTAGAGCGACTTTTGGTGTTAGAAGTACTTAAACATTTTTCGGCATCGCCTTTGCGGCAGATTTCGGGGCCAAGGTGCTCGTTGTCGTCCAAGAATGTTCCTAAACGAACGCCCAATGCACGGGCAATCTTGATTAGTGGCGACAAAGAGGGAATGTTGGTGTTGGCTTCAATTTCGGCAACCAACGACAATTCCAAACCGCTGTTTATGGCTAACTCTTCTTGCGACATTTTGCGGGCTTCGCGGAACCCTTTGATTTTGTCTCCTACTAATTTTTTGTTTGACATAATAGTTGTTGTTTGTAAGATTTAGGGCGCAAAGATAATCAATTTTTTAAAATTAAGTACACTTTGCTTATAATTTATAACAAGAAATACATTATCTCTAATAGTATGAAAGGTGAATCGCATAGCAACTCACCTTTGTTCTTTTTACGTGTTAGTTTTAACTAACTATTTCGATTTTTTGGGAGTCTCTTCTATGATTTTGATGCAATCTTGGTAGCTAAGACTGTTGGGCTCTACGCCTTTGGGTAA
The DNA here is from genome assembly GCA_937911935.1 of uncultured Bacteroidales bacterium. Classification (GTDB taxonomy): domain Bacteria; phylum Bacteroidota; class Bacteroidia; order Bacteroidales; family Paludibacteraceae; genus Enterocola. Next base: position 20,000 of record CALDQH010000081.1, read on the forward strand.
TTTGTAATTGGTTTTGTTCTTGCATAGATAAACACCGTATCTGCCGTTAAGTAGGCGCATGTCAGGGTCCTCGTCAAATACCTTAACAATTTTATTGGCTTCGGCATTTCGTTTTGCCAGTAAGAGTTCTATGGCCTCTTCTAAGGTAATTGACATGGGGTCCATCGATTTTGGAATAGAACAAAAAGCTCCGTTATGCGCCAAGTAAGGACCAAATCTGCCTACACTGGCTTTGATTTCTTTTTCTTCCCATAGACCGATGGTACGGGGTAGCTTAAATAACTCTAAAGCGTCTTCTAATGTGATGGTTTCGATGCTTTGACCATTTTTGAGGGACGCAAAGCGTGGTTTCTCGGTATCTGTAGCGCTACCAATCTGTGCGACTACACCGTAACGGCTAATTTTTACCGAAACTTCTTTCCCGCTGGCAGGGTCTATGCCTAAGATGCGTTCGCCCACACGATGTTCGGTACGTTCTTTGAGCGATGTTTCGATAAGCGGATGAAAGGCTTGGTAAAATTTATCGATGGTAGTTTTCCACGATTCTTTACCTTCTGCTACCAAGTCTAATTCTTGCTCGATGTTGGCCGTAAAATTATAGTCAAGGATATAATTAAAGTGGTCTTGTAGGTAGTCGTTTACGACAGAACCCGTGTCGGTAGGGAATAACTTGGATTTTTCGGTACCTACCACTTCGCTTAAATTATCCTCGGTAATTTGACCTTGCTGTAAGCGTAAAACATGGTACGAACGAGATTCTCCTTCGCGGTCTGTTTTAATAACGTATTCCCTGTTTTGAATGGTACTGATGGTTGGCGCATAAGTAGAGGGACGGCCAATGCCTAATTCCTCCATTTTACGTACCAAAGAAGCTTCGGTATAGCGTGCAGGACGTTGGGTAAAGCGTTCGGTACAGTCAATGTTTTGGTATTGTAGTGCATCTCCAGCTTTGAGTGCAGGCAGGATACCCAAGTCGTCTTTTTCTTCTTCGTCGTCGTGCGACTCCATGTAAACTTTCAAGAAACCATCAAACACCAATACCTCGCCAACTGCCGCAAAAGTTTCTGTGCAATTGTCAATGGTAATGGTAATGGTTGTTTTATTTATTTCGGCATCTGCCATTTGCGATGCAACGGTACGTTTCCAAATAAGTTCGTACAAACTTTTTTCTTGTTTGGTGCCGCTGATGCTATGTTCGCTGATATAGGTGGGGCGAATGGCTTCGTGCGCTTCTTGTGCTCCTTTCGATTTGGTTGTGTAATTACGCACTTTGCTGTATTTTTCGCCAGCAAATGCAGTAATTTCGGCTTTGGCAGTGTTGAGGGCTAATGCCGATAAATTAACCGAGTCGGTACGCATATAGGTAATTTTACCACTTTCGTACAAACGTTGTGCAATGGACATGGTTTGTGCTACCGAGAAGCCTAATTTGCGTGAGGCTTCTTGTTGCAACGTAGAGGTGGTAAAAGGAGGTGCAGGAGAACGATGACCTGGCTTATGCGTCACAGATGTGAGGGTGAAAGTAGATTCTTTGCAACGCTCAAGAAAAGCAAGCGCCTCTTCTTTGGTAGCAAAACGATGATTGAGTTCTGTCTTGAAAGAGGTAGTTTCTCCATTCAATGCTGCACCCACAAACTCCGCTGTCAAGCGATAACTCGCTGTTGGTACAAACTCCTCTATCTCACGCTCACGCTCCACAATCAAGCGCACAGCCACCGATTGCACACGACCTGCACTCAAACCAGTAATGACCTTTTTCCACAGCACAGGCGACAACTCAAAGCCCACAATACGGTCCATCACGCGACGTGCTTGCTGAGCATTTACCAAGTTATAATCGATATCACGGGGATGATTAATTGCCTCCAAAATCGACTCTTTGGTCGTATCATTGAATGTGATACGGCACACCTTATCTTGAGGCAATTGCAGAATCTCTTGGATATGCCATGCTATCGCCTCTCCCTCGCGGTCAGGGTCGCTTGCCAGCCATACCTTGTCTGCTTTCAGCGCCTCTTTACGCAGCGCATCGACAAGTTGTATCTTATCTTTATCAATCACATAGTTAGGTGCATAGCCATTGCCAAAGTCAATGCCCATGCTATTTTTACCCACTCCCTCTATGTCACGCACATGCCCTTGCGACGACATCAAACGAAAATCCTTGCCCAGATATTTGGCAATGGTCTTTCCCTTGCTGGGAGACTCTACGATCATCAAATTCTTGCTCATTGTTCTAATTCATTATTTTTTAAGGACTTTAAGGTCGTTCCTGACGCTCAAGTCACAACAAAGCCTATATATAATAAGGTGTCTTTTTCGCAAAACGGCGGCAAAGGTAGTACTTTTATTTCACATGTGCAAATTTATTTTTCCGCTTTTTTCTATTACTTATATAAAGTAAAGTTTTTTGTTTTTTTGCTTTTTTGTTTGCATATATGTATTATTTTTTGTACCTTTGCGGCGTAAACTTTGAATATTCTTAAAACTTTTTAGAACTTCTGAAACTTTTAAAACTTAATACACCATGACCTATATTATTCTAACTATCATTCTCGTCCTCTTTGGCATAGGACTATTATTGGCAGAGATGTTCCTATTACCTGGTTTTGGTATTGCAGGTATCTTTGGACTTGCCAGTTTGATTGCAGCAGTAGTGATTGCTTACATGAAACTCGCCGTCCTTTGGGCGTGGGCAGGGCATGTTACCTTAGCAGCATGTGTGGTGCTTTGCGGCATCGCCATTTGGGTATTCCTCAGGAGCAAAGCGCTCAATAAGATGGCGCTCGACACCAAAATCGAAGGCGGTGTGGACATGCCATCCGCAGGTAAACACATGGAAGAGTTACAGAAATAACCCTTGCCTTTACACTTTACACCTTACACTTTAAACTATTA
>CALDQH010000082.1 GCA_937911935.1 uncultured Bacteroidales bacterium
CGAAAACAGACTCAAAGCATTAAGCGAGAACATTCGCTACTTTGCACGTCCGTATGCCGACAAGACCATTGCAAGCGAAGTATTCAAACTAATGGGTCTTCCGCCTGTTGAATTGGAAGCACAAGAGAATGCAAACGACGCAACCGAAAACAACCAAGCGGATAATCACAGCGAAGATAAATTGCCCGCAAAAGAAGAGCAAACAATCGTCGCAACGACCGAATCGACTATACAGACAAATAACAACAACAGCAAACGACAATATTTCTTTTTGGGCATTGGCGGCATTGGAATGAGTGCTATTGCACGCTATTTTCACCAAAGAGGACACTTGGTTGGCGGTTATGACCTTACCCGTACACCCTTAACCCAAGCTTTAGAAGATGAGGGTATAAACGTTCATTACGAAGACAACATCAGCCGCATCCCAGTTCGATTTATGGATCGCGATAACACCACCATCATCTATACGCCTGCCGTTCCCAACGACATGAGCGAAAAAACATTTTTTGCCAAGGGTGGCTTTACCCTACTAAAACGTTCCGAGATATTGGGCGAATTAACCAAAGGACAACAAGCCCTTTGCGTAGCTGGCACACACGGAAAAACCACTACCTCAACCATGCTTGCCCACTTGCTAAACCAACGTAAACAAGGGGTTAATGCCTTTTTAGGAGGCATCTCTAAAAATTACCAAAGCAACTTGCTTGTAAGTAGCACAAGCAACGAAGTGGTGGTAGAAGCCGATGAATACGATCGTTCTTTTTTGCGTTTGTATCCACAAATGAGCATCATCACAGCAGTAGATGCCGATCACTTAGACATTTACGGTAGCCACGAGAACCTGTTGCAAGGATTTGCCGATTATACCTCGCAAATACAAGAAAACGGGGTGTTAGTTATCAAAAAGGGGCTTCCCTTGCATCCCAATACCAAAACATCGGTTAGCGTTTATACGTATTCTGCAACCGAAAAAGCCGATTATTATGCCGAAAATATTGTAGCAGAAAACGGTAGGTTGTTCTTTGATTTTGTATCGCCACATGGCAGAATAAACGGTGTAGAATTAGGTGTACCTGTTTTAATCAACGTAGAAAATGCGGTAGCTGCCATGGCTGTGGCCCAATTAAATGGTGTAAGCGACCAAGAATTAAAAGAAGGAGTATCGTCGTTTGCAGGCAGCAAACGTCGTTTTGACAGACAAGTCAACAGCCCCAAAGTGGTTTACATTGACGACTATGCGCATCATCCCGCAGAAATTGATGCGTGCATCAAGTCAATCCGTCATTTATACCCCTCCAAAAAAATCTGTGGTGTGTTTCAACCACACTTGTACTCACGCACCAAAGATTTTGCCAAAGAATTTGCACAAAGTTTATCGACCATAGACGATGTTATTCTTTTAGAAATATATCCAGCTCGCGAAAAACCCATCAAGGGAGTAACTTCTGCCCTAATAGCCAAAAACATCAAGCACAAAAACAAAATGATTTTGGCTCAAAAAGAAGACTTGGTAAACGAGTTAAAAAATCATACCTTTGATGTGCTAATTACCATCGGTGCTGGTAACATCGACCAATTAGTTCCAGAGGTAACCCAATACGTGGAATCCATTGCCAAATGACTCCAAAAACCAAACATATCTTGCAACTTATCTTCACGATAACGCTTATCGTGATACTGGCGTCGTACCTCATTTTTTCGGTATGCTACTTTAAAAAGCCCAACGAAAAAATACCTTGCAAGCAAGTTGAGATATGCATCGAAGATAGCAGTAAATACCGTTTTACCAACGAGTTGGACATTAGAAATTACCTATCTAAGCGCAAACTAAACCCAAGTGGCAAACATATTGGGATAGCAGAAACCAACCAAATAGAACGTTCGCTACGCGAAATGAATGTTTGCAAAAAAGCCGATTGTTTTATGGGATACGATAGCGTATTTTACATCCATCTATGGCAACGTTGTCCCTTATTTAGGGTTATTCCTAACCAAGGGAAAAGTTACTACATCGACCAAGATAGACAGAAAATGCCTGTATCGAACAATTTTACCGCCCATTTGCCCATCCTATCGGGCGAAATAAAGACAGATGCGGCACAAAAACATTGGTTCGACTTTATGCTATACCTGCAAAACGACAAACATTGGAAAAACATGATTGCCGAGGTTCACGTAGATGCACAAGACAAAGTAATACTTAGCAGCAAGCAAGGAATTCCATACATCGAATTGGGAACATTGCAAGACTATCCCGCTAAAATGGAGAAATTACGTGCCTGGTATGCCGAGTTTCCACACAAAAACAACGACTCTATCTATCAAAAAATAAGTATTCTATACGATCAATTAATATTCTGTACCAAATCTAAATAACATGAGTAAACCCGTCTATATCGCCGCCATTGACATAGGCACTCATACCACGGTTGGTGCCATTGCCGAAAAACTTCCTAACAAAACCATCCAAATAAAAGCTATCGTAGAGGTCCCTACTCGTAGCGGTGCCGTTGTGCAAGGTCGCATCAAAGACATCAACAACACCTTGTTCGACATCAAAAGCATCTGCAAAAAGCTAAACAACCAATGTGGCATTATGCCCAACAAACTATACATTCACAGCAGTTGGCTAACCAAAGAAGTTAACTACGAAGAATGGAACAAACTCTTTGAAATGGTTAACCCCAAACGCAAAGAGCCCATGACTTTTATTGGTGTGCCTAATTGTATGGCACTAAAAGCCGACATGCTCATGACTCCTGCCGAGCAAAACAACGGTTGCTTAATCATTGATATGGGAGCAGGAAGCACCTCGTATCTGCTTCGTGTAAAGGGCGAGGAAGACCAAGTAGGTCTCATTCCAAGCGGTGGTTGGCACATAAGCAACGACCTAACGTTTAAGGGATTAAGCTTTGAATATGCCGAAAAGCTTAAAATAAAATTAGGCAATGCGCAACCCGAAAAATTAGAATTTCCCAACAAGTACATCAGCCTAACACCCAACGGTCCATTTGATATTAACAAAAGCATCAAATTGGTAGATTTAGCTAAGATGATAGAAGACCGCGTAAACGATACTGCCAAACGTTTTATTGGCAAGTTAATCCGCGACGGTCAACTATCTGTTGCAGGCAGAAAAATTCTGCTTACGGGTGGAGGATGCTTGCTAAACAATGTAAATCAATGGTATCAAGACAAATGCCATGTTGATGTGCGCTATGCCGATGCCCTAAATCATTTGGACAGCGACGACCTATCACAGCAAACCAATCGACCTAAATACCATACCCTCCTTGCCATGTTGCTGTTTGGTACAGAAGATTGTCGCACCGAGAAAAATACCTCGTGGACCAAACGTTTTTTCCCAAAAGAGAAAAAGATCAACGACACCTTGGACAATGCAATAGAAATACTTTTTTAACCTTACTATACCATGAACAACACAGAATCATTCGCAACAGACCCCATACTATTTAACGAGAAGAATGTATCCAATACATTTATCAAAGTAATTGGAGCTGGCGGGGGCGGTAGTAATGCCGTAAACCGCATGTACAACCTTGGTATTAAGGATATTACCTATGCCATTTTTAATACAGATATTCAAGACCTATCCAAATCGCCCGTACCCGTAAAAGTACAAATAGGCGAAACATCTACACACGGTTTAGGTGCTGGAGGACGTCCCGAAGTAGGCAAACAAGCCGCCGAAGAGGATGTTGACAAAATTAGAACGATTCTATCGGACAACACCCGCATGGCATTCATCAATGCTGGCATGGGTGGCGGAACGGGAACGGGAGCCGCACCCGTTATTGCCCGAATTGCCAAAGAAATGAATATTCTTACCATTGGCATTGTAACCATTCCATTTGAATTTGAAGGCAAACGCAAGTTTGAAAAAGCCAAATTGGGCTTAGAAGAAATGCGAAAAAACGTCGATGCGCTTTTGGTCATTGACAATAGACAGTTGGTAAAAATATACAGCGACTACCGCTTGGACAATGCCTTTGCCAAAGCAGACGAAATTTTGAGCGAAGCCATTAAAAGTATCGCCGACATGACCAATACAACGGGTTATATCAATGTCGATTTTGCCGACGTATCAACCATTATGCGCGATTGTGGTGTTGCCATTATGAATACGGGCTATGCTTCGGGCGAAAACAGGGTTACAAATGCAATCAAAGAGGCTCTTAATTCTCCCCTATTGCACGACAACGACATCAGAGGTGCAGAAAGGATTCTTTTGTACACCAAAACATCGCGCGACAACCAAATTACACCAGGCGAAACCAACGAAATTACCAACTTTATCAATGCCATTGGATCGGATATCGAATTTATTTGGGGTGCCTATTACGATGACGATTTAGAAGACGACATCAGTGTAACCATCATCGCTACTGGTTTTGAAATTAAATCCATCATCGATGGCGAACCTGCCGATAACTCCAACAAGGAGTTTGATTTTCTATCACCAGTTCCCAAACAAGAGGTAATAGAAACTATCGAAAACACAACAGAAGAGCACAGCATTTATCCAGAGGATAACACAGGAGTGGATACCATCGATTGGTCCGACTGGGCAGACGACGAAGACGATGACGACATCAATCTTCCACCCAGCATGAGAGGCAAATAAAATCCAATTATACAACAAAGAGGTGCACCCCCAAAGGATGCGCCTCTTTTATTAAGACAAGCTACAAGAGCCTGATTATTTACCAAAATAACGGTCAAACAAACCTTTAAAACCGCGACCGTGGCGTGCTTCGTCTTTAGCCATTTCGTGAACGGTGTCGTGAATAGCATCCAAGTTCAACTCTTTAGCACGTTTAGCAATACGCATTTTATCAGCGCAAGCACCACTTTCGGCATTCATACGTTTTTCTAAGTTGGTTTTGGTATCCCATACTACTTCGCCCAACAATTCGGCAAATTTAGCGCAGTGTTCTGCTTCTTCGAATGCATAGCGTTTAAATGCTTCCGCAATTTCGGGATAGCCTTCGCGGTCGGCTTGGCGGCTCATTGCCAAATACATACCAACCTCGGTAGCTTCGCCCATGAAGTGAGCATTAAGGTCTTTTTTCATTTCATCATCGGTATCAGCTGCAATACCAACAACGTGTTCGGTTACAAAGTTTAGTTCACTTTCTACCAATTCGCTGAATTTTTCGGCTGGTTGTTTACATTGAGGGCAAAATGCTGGAGCGCTATCTCCTTCGTGTACGTATCCACATACGCTGCAAATAAATTTTTTCATATCTTATAAATGTTTAGTTGTTTATTATTCAAAGCTTCGCTTTTCAAGAAGTTGTTTAGCTGTTTAGGCGTTTAGTCGTTGAGTCAATACTATTTCACTTCTTTAAATACCTTAGCTGGTTGTTTGCATTTAGGACAAACTGCAGGGGGTTGGTCTCCATAGTGTACATAACCACATACTGTGCATACAAATTTTTTCATAGCTTTTTTATTTAATTGAATGTTAATATTAAGTTCTTAAGCATTTAAACGTTTAACTGATTCTTCGGACTCTACCCTTCTTTTATCACATTCTGGGCAATATCCTTTGTAATAAACTTGGGTTTCTACGATGCGCAGGTTTTTGTATTTCCCCAAATGAACCTTGTCTAAATAAATGGGGGCTACATCGTGTACACAACCACAACCTAAGCAAATAAAATGCGCATGTGGGTCGGTACAAGCATCATATCGCACGTTTTTTTCGTCAATGGTCAATTGCAAAACCGCACCTTTTTCTGCCAACAACTTGAGTGTACTATACACGGTTGTTCTGGATAAGGTTGGCATATTAGGGCTCAAGTTTGTATAAATCTCATCGACAGTAGGATGGGTTAGATGATTCAGTAAATAATTCATCACCGCAATCCGCTGAATCGAAGGCTTTACATCGTGTGCCACTAAATATTTTTTTACCTTTGACAACATTGCTACTTTGTAATCATTTCAGTTTTAAACTCAATGCAAATATATAACCTTTTCAAATACACTCCAAATTTTTCTGCGATTTTTTTCAAAAAAATAAGCGCAACTTGGTTGCGCTTACATAGAACACTCACTATTAACCATCTATGGTAATATTGGACGTACCGGAAAACATAGTAGAAATTCTTCCCTTGATAGCATATAATTAGATGGTGTACTGGAACGATTCACTATAAGAAAAAGAAGAGCCAGAGCATAATCACCATCATCATTATAATCACAATTACTACTCCACAAAGGACCCATGGGTAAAAACAGGCTATTGCCATTGGTTTTAGAAATCACCTTATACCCTTCTATCCCGTTCATACTACCTAAAATCCATGTACAACATTCCACCAACTCCTCAAAGTCTCCGATAGTTGGCATGCGCCAGTTCCCGCCCCAGTTAGCAAAAGCTGCATCATCTACAGGTTCCAGCACATTTTTATCTCCTACATACTTTGCACAAAAACTCGACATTCCCCATTGCGAAGTGACATAGCAATGTTTAGAATTACTTCTTCCACGCACATCGCCCCACGCAAAGCAATCTCCATCTTCTTCTGGCATAGAAGCACCAATATTATGTACAGCCCATTTTTTACCTGAAGGCAAACCAAGATCTACATAAGGATAACCTCTGGATCCATCTAAACTCTCCTCGCTATCAACAAAGGTAATGTTTTCTACTTGGGTGGCTGGATAGCTAACTATACTCCCACCCACCTTGTACACGCATAGATTTGCCTGAGCAAATAGCAGAAAGGGGATGATGCAATAAACTAAAACAACTACTATTTTTTTCATAAGTAAACTTTTACAAATAACAACTTTTAATATCCTGGATTTTGCTTCCATGGAATATCATCATTTCCATGAATTTCTATGTGTTTTTGAGGGATAGGGAACCAGTTTCTGTAAGCAGGAACATCCGCTGGCTTAAAATCCCATATATACGCATTACCTGTGTACTTGCCAAAGCGAATCAAATCCCGACGGCGTATATTCTCCCAAGCGAACTCACGACCACGCTCGTCCAATAGTTCGTCCAATGTAAGCGTAGATACCGTATAGGGTTGTACCCCAGCACGCTTCCTAATCTTTTGAAAATCTTCCATCTGCAACAACTCACTCAAGCTACCATTTGTTGCTCCACGCAAAATAGCCTCTGCTTTCATGTACAACACGTCAGCATAGCGGAACAACACAAAGTCGTTTTCCATGTATTGGTTAACTTTAGGAGCAATCTCAGTTTCATATTTCATCAAACGAGCGCCATCGTTCCATGTAGCGTTGTTTTGTCCCTTAAAGTTTCGGGTAATAACAACTGGTGTGCCATTTTCGTCAACAGCTACCTTACCATCAATTTTGATAGGACCAAGAAACCAACCGTATTTCTTGTTGATATCTTGGAAATCAACATCGGTACCCATAGCATCAGGACAAGGTCCGCGACGGTCGTTTTCGTCATACAATGCCAAGAATTGGGTAGAAGCAGCAAAACCGTTCCATGGTTTTTCTAACAACCCATACAATTCCATGAAAGCATAGTGCTGAGTCGATATGTTAATACGCAATTTATTACTCATCGCATCCCTCGAACGGTGGTCGAAATATGGGTTACCATTTTCAACGATAACAAGGATGTTTTCGTTACTGATCTCATTATTAACCAAGAAGTTGGTAAAGAAGTTATCTTCAATTGAGTACGCATTCGAGTTGATTACTTTGTTACAATATTCAACGCACTTATCATAAGCATTGGTTACGTCATTAACACCATAAGAAGCAGCATTCAAATACAAGCGAGCCAACAAGCCGTAGGCAAAACCCTGGGTTACACGACCGTAGTATTGCGCCTTAGTAGAAGCCGTTACCACAGGAAGAAGAGGCGCATTTCTTTCCAAACAAGCTACCAAGTTTACCCATACATCTTGTATTTCCATCAACGGATACTGTTTATTTGCATCAAATGGGACTTCCTCAGTGTACGGGATACGACCAAACAAATCGAATAGCACGTAATAATAGAAGACTCTTAACACCTCCAATTCAGCAACTATTGCTGCACGCTTGGAAGGTTCAATTAAGTGCTTTAGGTCGATGATTTGGTTACAAAAGGTAGCACCTTCGATACTGGTATCCCATACGTACTCAATTGCTTTACCTTTGGAATTCCAGGTCATTGAGTTTAAAGAAGCCCAATAACCAGCGTCATTCCAGAGATTCCCTGGTTGACGGATAGGAGTTCTTGCTTCGTCAGAGGTAAGGGTATTTAGCCCCCAGTAGCCCCAGTGGTCGTGCAACCACTTTAATTCAGCATAAACACCAGATATATCACTCATTACCCGATCCAATTGCTCTGAGCTAACATAATACCCACTTTCTGTTACGGGTAGCAATCCTTTCACCAACACAATGCTATCTACCTCATCCGTACGGAAGGTTTGAAACGTTTGGTTATTCCTACGCAAACAAATGGTATTTTGTGCGCATAGCAGCACGGGCAATAAAAGGAATACACTTACAAGAAAAAATGATTTCCTCATCTTCTATTTTTTTATGAATTTAACATACTGATTGTTCACACGTAGAATGTAAGTTCCCTTTTCTAGGGAAGTCACTTCCACTTGCTCACCTTGACACTGCATAATAGGCTCTCCTGCCAGATTATATACTTGCAGCTGCGCTTCTGCATCCACTCCTATAATTTGTAGCGTATGTGCAACAGGACTAGGATAAACAAAAACAGCCACCTCACCCGCTTCGCCGATAGCAGAAATTTTTTCTTTTGGAAAGAGAAGCTTCTGCACATTCAATTGTGTAAAACCATCCTTCCCTACCACCGACAATGAGGCATCTTTATTGGTCAATACCACATCCACACGCTCAATAGTTGCGAGCACATAGTTCGTCTCATTGGCATCAGCAGAAATGGCAATCATTTGTTGCCCATTGCGAGCATGTAGCATCACCCAAGGCATCACTAGGGACACAAAAAGAAGTAGAATTTTTGCTTTCATTTATAATGATTTTTAAGGACCTCTTTATAAGAGTTATATGGTTACAAAATTAGCATTTTTTTAATTTAATGTACTTTTTGCTTGACCAAATTTTAGTGCAAGCCGAGTGCAAAAGCATATTAAAATGCATTTTGCCGAGGCGTTAAATAGTGAAAGACTTGTTTTTTGACAAGTCTTTCACTATTTTTGCTCCCAAGATGCTGAAACGAATCGACTTCTATATTATCAAAAAGTTTTTGGGCACATACGTGCTCTCCATTTTGCTCATTATCAGCATCGCCATCGTTATCGACATTACCGAGAAGATGGACAATTTCTACAACGAGGGGCTCAGCCTAAAAACCATCATCTTTGATTATTACATTTATTTTGTCCCTTATTATATAAACTTATTTAGTTCGCTATTCACATTCTTGTCCGTTATTTTTGTAACATCCAAGTTAGCGTACAACACCGAGATTATAGCCATGCTGGCAGGTGGCATCAGTTTTAAGCGAATTATGCTCCCCTATTTTATTTCTGCCAGCATCATTGCTTTAGCAACTTTTTATGTAAGTTCCGAAATTATTCCTCCTGGCATTCGCGAGCGACTAAAATTTGAATCAACTTACATATTCCACCAGGTATTCGAAGAAAGCACCAACCACAAGCAGTTACAATTATCGGGCAACGAAATTGCCTACATCGAACGATACAACAAAACCAAAAAAATTGGCTATCGTTTTTCGTACGACAAATTTAACGACAAACAACTTATCGAGCGCATTACCGCCAGCCGCATCGAATACGACTCGCTCCAAAATTGGACCATTATTGATTATACACGACGTGTATTTTACGAACTAAGAGAAGAAACAACACAAGGGGACACACTCAAAATGACCCTCAACATGGTGCCCGAAGATTTTGTCACCGTGCTAAAAGAATACGAACAGCTTACCACCGAACAACTGCATACTTACATCGAAGAACAAAGCAAAAGAGGCATTGGTGGCTTAAATGCTTATAAGTTAGAACTATACAAGCGATACTCCAATCCGTTTGCAGCCTTTATTTTAACGCTTATTGGCGTCTCCATTGCATCACGCAAAGTAAGGGGTGGTACAGGTTCACACTTGTTTTTGGGGCTATTGCTGAGCGTTACCTACATCATCGCCAATTTATCTTCTGTATCTTTTACGGTAAAAGGAGGAGTACACCCCATGATGGCAGTTTGGATTCCCAACTTGGTCTATTTAGCAATAGGCATCGTACTCTATCTGCGTGCACCTAAGTAGAAAAAAGGGCACAAAAAAAACCGTACCGCCATTTATGATCCAAACTCAAAAAAAGTATAGGATTTGAGGCCCCGGAACTCTTTGTAATCTGCCCAATCCATACGGATAGCAGCACGCCATTGATAACCCGAAGTTGCTCGTTTAAAAGATAAATGTTAAGTTAGCCAAAATGAGCGATACGGTAGTACAAATGTACAAAACACATCTGTATTCTGCAAGATTCAAATTATACAAACCTACTTTTTTAACAAAAAAAAGGACCGTCACCGGTCCTTTCGTACGCGTATAAAGATACGATAGTCTTATTTTCTACAATCCTCTTCGCTTCTGTCCGTTTTTTTGAATTTTACATCCAAGGTTGCACCTGGGGCTTCATCTTTAAGTTTGTACTGAACCATCTCAAAAAATGCAATCATTTCAGCTCCAGTAGCCCATTGGTGTTCTACTTCGGTACCCGTCTGACCATCTTTGGTGGCAGTCATGGTAATTTCCCAACAATAAGAATTAGGGTCCAACAAGTTAGGTTCATCAGGACTACTCGACTCCGCGTAATCAATCACATTGGAGATAATGCCAACGGCATCACCTAAACTGAAATCACCTTCTCCTGACTCTTGACCAGACGAACCTAAATCAATGCACGATGTCATACCCATTGCCAACAAAAGGCATGACAAATAAAGTAACTTTTTCATAACGATTTTTTTAAAGGTAAATAGTAAATTTGATGCTAACAAAAATAACATTTTTTTGGAGAGTTCTGTTATATTTCGTAAAAAACCAGTTATATCTACATTTTATTTTGTAAATTTGTCCGAATTTTAGAGTCTAAGAATTTTTAAGTTAAACATTATGATGAATGTAATTACCAAAACCATCACCTTGCAAGATGGTAGAACCATTACACTCGAAACCGGCAAATTGGCAAAACAAGCCGACGGTTCTGTAATGGTGCGCATGGGTAATACCATGCTTTTGGCAACGGTATGTTCAGCACAAGACGCTGTTCCTGGTACCGACTTCATGCCACTTACTGTAGAATACAAAGAAAAATTTGCTTCGGGTGGACGTTTCCCTGGCGGTTTTACCCGTCGTGAAGGCAAAGCATCGGACTACGAAATTTTAACTGCTCGTTTGGTGGACCGCGCGCTTCGTCCCCTATTCCCCGATAACTACCACGCAGATACTTTCGTAAACGTAACCCTATATTCGGCAGACGGCATTGATATGCCCGACTCGTTGGCAGGACTTGCAGCATCGGCTGCATTAGCTGTATCGGACATTCCATTCAACGGTCCCATTTCGGAGGTACGTGTTGCTCGCATCGACGGACAATTTGTTGTAAACCCCACTTTCCAACAATTGGAAAATGCTGATTTGGACATCATCGTAGCTGCTACTATCGACAACATCATGATGGTAGAAGGCGAAATGAACGAAGTAAGCGAAAAAGACCTTTTGGACGCTATCCGCACCGCTCACGAAGCTATTATTCCTCAATGCCAAGCACAATTGGAATTGATGGAAGCTGCTGGCAAAACGGTTAAACGCGAATACTGCCACGAAGTAAACGACGAAGAGTTGCGCAAAGATGTACGCGAAAAAACCTACGCCGCTACTTACGAATTAGCAAAATCGTGCAACACCGACAAACACAGCCGCGGTGCTAACTTCAAAGCCGTTTGCGAAGCTTACAAAGCAAACTTTACCGAAGAAGAATTAGAAGAAAAGGCAGCGCTTATCGACCGCTACTACCATGACGTAGAAAAAGAAGCTATGCGTCGTGCTATTTTGGACGAAGGTTTGCGTTTGGATGGTCGTAAAACCACCGAAATTCGTCCTATCTGGTCGGAAGTAGGTTACTTGCCTGGTCCTCACGGTTCTTCTATCTTTACCCGTGGCGAAACCCAATCGTTGTGTACCGTAACTTTGGGTACCAAACAAGACGAAAAACTAATTGACGAAGCCCTTATCCAAGGCAAAGAACGTTTCTTGTTACACTATAACTTCCCTCCATTCTCTACTGGCGAGGCTCGTCCACAACGTGGCGTAGGTCGTCGCGAAATTGGTCACGGCAACTTGGCTTGCCGCGCACTAAAAGGCATGATTCCAGAAAACTATCCATACGCTATCCGCGTGGTTTCTGACATCATGGAATCGAATGGTTCATCGTCTATGGCATCTGTTTGCGCAGGTACTTTGGCATTGATGGATGCAGGTGTAGCTATCAAACGTCCTGTATCGGGTATTGCCATGGGCTTGATTTCAGAAAACAAAGGTACCAACTACGCTATCCTTTCTGATATTTTGGGCGACGAAGACCACTTGGGCGATATGGACTTTAAAGTAACAGGTACCGAAAAAGGTATCACCGCTACCCAAATGGACATCAAAGTAGATGGTTTGTCGTACGAAATTTTGGAAAAAGCATTGGAACAAGCACGCGAAGGCCGTATGCACATCTTGGGCAAAATCAAAGAAACCATCGCAGAACCTCGCGAAGACTTGAAACCTCACGCTCCTCGCATCGTTACCATGAACGTACCTAAAGATATGATTGGTGCTATCATTGGTCCTGGAGGTAAAATTATCCAAGCTATGCAAGCCGAAAGCGGTGCTACCATCTCAATCGAAGAAAGCGAAGATTGCGGTGTAGTAGAAATCGCTGCTTCTAACAAAGCGGCTATCGACTGCGCTGTAGCTAAGATCAAAGCCATCGTTGCTATTCCAGAGGTAGGCGAAACCTACGAAGCCAAAGTAAAATCAATTATGCCTTATGGTGCATTTGTTGAATTTATGCCTGGTAAAGAAGGTTTGTTGCACATCTCAGAAATTAGCTGGGAACGCATCGAAACCATGGAAACTGCTGGTTTGAAAGAAAACGATATGATTACCGTTAAATTGTTGGACATCGACAAAAAAACAGGTAAATTCAAACTATCGCACAAAGTATTGACTCCTCGTCCACCTCGTGCACCTAAAGCAGAAACTCCTGCTGCCGAATAATCGAGTGAGATAACTTTCACATAAAAAAATCGGGCCTGCAATCATACAGGTCCGATTTTTTATATTCGAAAGCAAAGAAACTACCTACTATTCGATAGTTTCTGCATTCTTTACTTCTGCATTTTCCTCCGTTACTACGGGAGCTTGCTCGGTCATTACGGGGACTTCCTCTGCCACAGCAGGAACATCCTCGGTCATTACGGGAGCTTCTTCTACAGCAGGCACATCTTCTGTTATTACAGGTGTTTGCTCTGCTACCACTGGCACCTCTGCTAGCTCTTTGGCTTTTTTAGCCGTCAATTTCTTTACATTATCCTTTGTATTAAAGGTAAGCACGATACCTGCTTGCACATTAATAGCACTGGATCTATAAGGAATACCTTCGGCAGAATAATACAAAGGTGTATAATCGGTTGCTACATAGAAGTTAAACGGAGGTAATTTCAAATCGAGTCCAAAGCCAAGCGTGGACCATCCACCCGAAACAAACGAGTAACCAGCCGAAATACCAAACCAGTGACAAGGACGAATTTTATAATTCAAGCTAAGTTCTTCTGATACATAATTAGACATAAACTCGGTTTTAGAAAGCAAACCTACGCTCATCATATTGCGTAAGAAACTATACTCGGCACCCACATACAATTTTCCGCGCATTTCTTGCACATAATGTGTTTTTTGTGGGTCATAAAGCATAGATGCATTAAAAGCTGCCGCCAACGAATCAACAAAATTAATTTGTTGGTCTCCAAAATAGAATCCTTCGTAACTACCATTAACCGATGACTGAGCCGCTACTACGTTATCCCAATACATAAAACCGATATCTTTCAGCGAAACGCTAATGCTCAATTCGGGCAAAGGTTTATATTCTAAGCCCAAATCGATGGCTGCACCCATACTGGGACGATAACACGAAAGCATACTCATAAAGTCACTAGAGGTAAATCCTGTAATACTTCCGTTTTCGTCCACCTCAACACCTAAACCTGGCACTGATAATAGCAGATTACTATTACCCTCTATGGTCCATTGCTGCGCAGAAGCCTCCAAATAAGCTTTATCGCTATACAAATCGGCTGCAAAAGCACCAACTAACAAGTGCAAACGTCCACCTACCGACCATTTTTCGTTGATTTGATGCATATAACCAAATCCAAAATCAAAATAAGAACGTGCACTTACAGCTAACGAAGACAAATCGTATTTATTCACATTTACGGTATCAGGAGTGCCGTAAAATGCCAAAGAGAACAAATCCTTAGGCATACCTACCAACGCATCGATACGTGCCGATGCATTGAACGAGAAATAGCCTTTTTCTTTGACCTTAAAGCCGAAACCCAATACACTTACATCCACATCCGTCGAGAATCGACTGGTCGAACCTAATTTAGCAAACAAGGCATCTTTGTTTCCATATTCAGGATGCAAAAAAGTCACCAACTTTCCGTCTTTGACATACATAAAATCGTTCAACGACAAG
>CALDQH010000083.1 GCA_937911935.1 uncultured Bacteroidales bacterium
TTTTCGTGCAGTTTTTCAACAAAATCATAAGGAATATCAACCTTAATGCCCTGATCCAACAACCCCTTATCTTCTCTTGCTTTTTCAAAGGCATCTTTGTACGAATTGTTGAATTCGTAACGGTTGCGATGACGTTCCGAAATAAGGGTTTTGCCGTAAATATCAGCTGCTTTGCTGTCTGCCAATAGTTCGCAGTCGTAAGCACCCGAACGAATGTATTCGTTTTCGGACGATACTACAGTTAAGGTTTCGATTAAATCAATCACATTGTTTTTGGTGGGTGCCATTTCGGTAGAATTAGCATCGGCTATGCCCAAAACGTTGCGTGCAAACTCAATGGCCATGCATTGCATACCCAATACAATACCCAATGTTGGAACATCATGGGTACGACAATATTCCAAAGCAACAATTTTACCTTCTACACCGCGAGGGCCCGAACCTGGAGCTACCAACACTCCATCCATGCCTTGTAATGCTTCGGCAACATTATCTTTGGTTAAGTTTTCGCTTTGAATAGATACCAGTTTAAGTACTCGATTGTTATAAACAGCAGCTTGCAACAACGATTCGCTGATTGATTTGTATGCATCTTGCAATTCAACATACTTACCAACTAATGCTATTTTAACTTCTTCGGTAGCACTTTGTTTTTTAGCCAAGAAACTATTCCATTTGGTTAAATCTGAGTTTGTAGCCTCTGGTGCCATACCCAATTTACGCAAAATAACACTGTCCAAACCTTGTTTTTGCATGCGTAGTGGCACTTCGTAAATACAAGGTGCATCTTTACATTCAATTACAGCCTCTGGCGATACGTTGCAGAACAACGATACCTTGCGGCGCATATCTTCGGTAATATCATGTTCGGTGCGCAATACCAAAACATCGGGTTGAATACCCAATTCTTGCAATTTTTTTACCGAATGTTGCGTAGGTTTGGTTTTTAACTCTTTTGCAGCAGCCAAGTATGGTACGTAAGTAAGGTGTACGTTAATGCAATCGCCACCCAATTCCCATCTTAATTGACGAACACTTTCTAAGAAAGGCAACGATTCAATATCGCCTGCTACCCCACCAATTTCGGTAATCACAAAGTCATACTTCATTTTTTGACCCAATACCAAAATATTACGTTTAATTTCGTCGGTAATGTGAGGAATAATTTGCACGGTTTTACCCATGTATTCGCCTTTACGTTCTTTGTTGATTACATTTTGGTAGATTCTACCACTAGTAAGGCTGTTATTACGAGTTGTTTCGATCGATGTAAAACGCTCATAGTGACCCAAATCCAAGTCGGTTACGTGTCCGTCGGTGGTAATGTAACATTCACCGTGTTCGTATGGGTTTAGTGTACCAGGATCGACGTTCATATAAGGGTCGAATTTTTGATTGGTAACACTATATCCTCTCGATTGTAATAATTTGCCTATAGAGGCAGAGATAATCCCTTTCCCTAACGACGATGTGACACCGCCAGTTACGAAGATATACTTTGTTTTTCCCATATTATGATTATTTTTGATGATTCAACAAGAAATTATCGACGATTTGTTTTAACTCGCTTTTTGTTCTATAACCTTGAACGTATGTAATCTTATCTTTCGTGATAAAATAAATTGTAGGCAATGCTTTAACATTGAACATACGCGATAGTTCTCTTTCTTCGTCCGTATTGATTTTATAGATTTTCAATTTTCCTTTGTAATCTTTGTTTAAGGCTGTTAATTCTGGCATCAACATGCGACAAGGACCACACCACGACGCCCAAAAATCCAAAATAACAGGAACATCCGACTCCAAAACAAACTCTGTTTGATTTTTTTCAAAATCCCATACTTTTTCTTTAAATTGCTTGGTTGTGATGCTCTCTTGCGCCATGGTTACGGTGGCGATAAGGCAAAAAGCAACACACATCCATGCTTTTATCATAAAGTCAAATTTTGATCTAACCATATCTTCTTATCTGTTAGTTTTTGATATTCTTGTTTGAGTTGATGCAATTGAGCCGTTAATTGTGCAAAATAAGCCGATTCTTTGATAGCAATCGCATTCGATTTGGGCAAATAGTATGTATAGTTTCGTTTGCCGTGTAATGTCACTTTAAGGGCATAGTCGGCATACATTTCGATAAATCCAATTACGTTCGCTTGTTTATCCGTATCAAAGGTAAGATATTCCCATCTAATCCCCAAATCCGTAAACTGATTGTTATAAACATTCCCTAACGGGATGGTGTCTGTTTCGGCATAAATATCTTTATAAGCCACTTTTAGGGCAATATGATCCAATGCTCTGCCATTGTAACTGCTAATTAAATGCATCCCACCTTGTAGGTCTATTTCGCAAGTTAAAGTGGTACAGGGCGCTTGTTTAGCAAATGTTTTGTGTTGATAAAAAGGCTTTGGTAGATAAGTTGTATCGGTTAATACAAACTTTTTAGCTTTTATGTCCCATTCTGCTTGCAGCGTCGGAATAACACTATCCATATACGCCAATGTCCTAATTGTTTCTTCTTTTTCGATTTGAAATAACAATTGACGTGCTTGTTTACGAATTTCTATCTTTTTAGGATAATGTGTATGAATACTGTCGATTAGCAGTTTGGCTGTGCTGTATTTTCCCGAAGAAAAGTGAGAGGTTGCTTCGTCCAACAATTGTTGCGAATTGTCGGATGTTGTGGGCGTACATGCTATTAAACCACACAATACGAGAAGTGTATAAACTAACCTTGTTTTCATTTATAACAAGACGCAAAAATAATATTTTTTTGCGATTTTGTAGCAAAAAATAAGTACCTTTGTTCAGTTAATTTTTACAAAAAAAGAATGGATTTACAACAACACCTTACCCTTCCCATATTCTCTACACTTTCTGCTTGTGCAGACGAACTTGGATACGAGTGTTATGTGATAGGTGGATTTGTGCGCGATATATTCCTAAAACGACCATCGAATGATATTGATGTCGTAGTGGTTGGTAGCGGTATCGAAATGGCGCAAAGCATTCAAAAATCGTTGGGTAAAAAAGCGCATCTAACCGTATTCAAAAATTTTGGAACTGCACAAATAAAATATCAGGAAACCGAAATAGAATTAGTAGGTGCACGCAAAGAATCATACAACAGAGGTTCGCGTAAACCCATTGTCGAAGACGGCACATTGCAAGACGATCAAAACCGCCGTGATTTTACCATCAATGCACTTGCCATATGTTTAAACAAAGACCGATTTGGACAATTGGTTGACCCTTTTCAAGGCATGAGAGACCTTGAAAACAGAATCATTCGAACTCCACTAAATCCAGATATAACATTTAGCGACGACCCTCTTCGGATGATGCGATGCATACGCTTCGCAACACAGTTATCCTTTTACATAGAAGAAAAAACCTTAAATTCGATTAAAGCCAACAAAGAACGCATCAACATCGTATCACAGGAACGCATTGTGGATGAATTGCACAAAATTATGAAGTCGTCCAAGCCTTCGGTTGGCTTCAAATTATTGCGCGAAACAGGACTACTTTCCCTGATATTACCCGAAATAGAAGCACTAAATGGCGTCGATCCTATACAAGGAAAAAGCCACAAAGATGTGTATTTACACACCTTAGAAGTGGTTGATAAAATGGCTACCAAAACCGATAATTTATGGTTAAGATGGGCTGCACTTTTGCACGATATCGGCAAACCTGCAACCAAACGTTTTGATACTAAAATAGGTTGGACATTTCACAACCACAATTTTATTGGCGAGCGCATGATTCCTCGTCTTTTTAAGCGACTCAAAATGCCATTAGGCGACCAAATGCGTTACGTACAAAAAATGGTAAACTTGCACATGCGCCCCATTGCTTTGGTCGAAGATGAAATAACCGATTCTGCTGTTCGTCGCTTGTTATTCGAAGCGGGTGACGATATTGACGATTTGATGTTGTTATGCGAAGCCGATATCACTTCTAAAAACGAAGAAAAGGTAAAACGTTACCTAAATAACTTACAGTCTGTAAGGCAAAAACTAAAAGACATCGAGCAAAAAGACCATATTCGTAACTTTCAGCCTCCCATTGACGGCAAAGAAATTATGGAATTATTTAATTTACCTCCTTGTGCCGAAGTAGGTACGCTTAAAACGGCTATAAAAGATGCTATTTTAGACGGGGTTATTCCCAACGAATACGATGCGGCTTATGCGTTTATGATGCAAAAAGCCAAAGAAATGGGGCTTAAATAGTGGAGAGATTACACGATTACACGTGACAACTTACTCAAAGTTAAAGGTAATTGATAGCACGCGCGAGGTCAACTTGTTAATGGAGTACGTGTAAGGCTCGTACAAGGTGCCATCAATTTCTGGGTGTGTTCTATTTAGTTGATCCAACAAACCAAACCCAAACTTAATTTCGGGACACAACTTAAAATACTCGGTATAAATATTGAATCCTATACCAAAAGCAATTTGCACATCAAATACATTCAGCAAAACAGGATCCTCTGGATTCAAATAAACATTAAACAAAGGACCACCACCAGCTATGATATAGGGTCTGAAATTGCCATATCGTTTAGCGCTGTATTTTAAGTAAAAAGGAAGCTCGATTGTAGTGGTTTGAATAGGTATCGTATTTCTTTTATCTTCTAAAAAAACACCTTTGGCATCGTAGCATGTATAATTGATGTTGCGCTGTCCCAAGCCCAAAGAGGGTGTAAAACGCAAATTTAGGTATTCTACCAAGCGTAAATCGACAATCATACCCACATTAAAGGCAGGAGACAAGCCTGCAGAAGCCGAATACCAATGGTTTCCATCTTTATCTACCCAATCGGTATTAGGAGCCGTAGTAAAGTCTGCCATATTAAGGCCTAAAATAAACCCAAAGTGCCAACGTTTTTTATCCACTTGTGGCAAACGTTGAATAATGGTTTGCTGGTATTGTGCAACGATTGGTAAAACGCCAACCGACAAAAATGCCAATATAATAAGTAGTTTTTTCAAGGGAAATCGATTTGATATTTATACGTAAAACGAATAAATGTATTGTTTATTGCCTTTTAGCGCAATTTGGTCAATAATTCTTCTAACGAATTTTTTTCTTGACTACCCTCTTTCATGTTTTTAAGCGTAACCACGTTTTCTTGCATTTCGCTCTCTCCTACTATGGCAACATAAGCAAAACCACGATCGTTGGCATACTGCATTTGTTTTTTGAACTTAGCATTGTCGGGATAGATTTCTGCAGAGATACCTTGTTTGCGCAAAGCATTTAACCAGGGTAAGGCGTACATTTTTTCTGCATCGCCAAAATGCAAGAAAATAATTTTGCTACCTTGTGTGCTATCGGCTGGATATAATTCCAATTGGTTAAGTACATCGTAAATACGATCGGCACCAAACGAAATGCCCACACCCGATACACCATCCATACCAAATACACCCGTTAGGTTGTCGTAACGACCACCACCGGTAATGCTACCAATTACTACATCCAAGGCTTTTACCTCAATGATAGTACCTGTGTAGTAATTCAAACCGCGAGCCAAAGTTAAATCCAACTCAATTTGTGCACGCATTTCGTTGCCTTTTAGCAAGGTAAACAGGGTTTCCATCTCTTCTACCCCTTTCATACCCACCTCGGAGGTAGCCAAAATGGTTTTGAGTGCATCTAATTTTTCTTGATTGTTACCCGATAATGCCAAAATGGGTTGTAATTTTTCGATGGCATCGGTCGATAATCCTTTATCGGCTAATTCTGCATTTACTTTTTCTAATCCAATTTTATCCAACTTGTCGATGGCAACGGTAATATCCACGATGCGTTCGGGCTCGCCTATCACCTCTGCCATACCAGCCAATATCTTACGGTTGTTTAGCTTGATACATACCCTAATGCCAAAACGAGCAAAAACCTCGTCGGCAATTTGTACCAATTCCATTTCGTTGATAAGCGAATCACTACCTACAATATCGGCATCGCATTGATAAAACTCACGATAACGACCCTTTTGAGGACGGTCGGCACGCCATACAGGTTGAATTTGGAAGCGTTTAAAAGGGAATTTAATTTGATCACGGTATTGTACCACAAAACGAGCAAAAGGAACGGTCAAATCATAACGCAAACCTTTTTCGGATAGGTGCGATACAGCTTTGTTGCTGTTTCGGTTAGTCCAATCTTCGTCGGTCATACCGCTCAAGAAATCGCCAGAGTTCAATATTTTGAACAACAATTTATCACCCTCATCGCCGTATTTACCCATAAGGGTCGATAAATTTTCCATGGCTGGAGTCTCAATTTGACGGAAACCATACAATGCATATACTTCCTTAATGGTATTAAAGATGTAATTGCGTTTAGCCATTTCTTCGGGCGAAAAGTCGCGTGTTCCCTTAGGTATAGAAGGTTTTGTTGCCATAAATATTGATTATTATTTTATAAGAGCGCAAAATTATAAAAATATCGGTACATTTGCAAAATAAAATCAGTCGCTAGTCACTAGTCATTAGTTACTAGTAGTTAGTATATTTAATGACGAGTGACAAGTAACAAGTGACAAACGACAATTAATATATGAACTTACGTGAATTAAATTATAGCCGCTATTTTTTGGTAGTGTCTGATGGCATTCATTTTCCACAGCAAGCTTTAAAAGCAGCAGCACAATTTGCTCAAGGATTTGAAAAAGGGCTTTGTTTGTTGGTCTGGAACGATACGCAAACCGAAGACTTTGCTGCGCATTGGGAACAATTTTCGGCAGAACTATCCTGCCCTGTCATATCGGGTTGTTATACAGGTACGTACGACGATTTGGTTGCCATGACCGAACGGACCGAGACCCCTATGGTGTTTTTTGAAGTAGCCAAAAAATCACAAATAAACAAGGTAATGCCTATTTTTAAAGGATTACGTGGTCTGCGTATTCCTTTTATCTTGCTAAAGGATACCATGCAAGTAAATACGTTTGCCAACGTAGCCGTTCCGGTTACTTTCTTGCCCGAAGAAAAAGAAAAAGCCCCCTATTCATCTAATATGGGTCGTTTTTTACAATCGAAATTACACGTTATTGTAGCCAAAGATTACGGCAGTAAAGCACAAAAAAATGCCACCGCCATAACGAGCTTGTACGACAAATTCGAATTGACCTACCAAACTGAAACGGGAACCAAAGATAGTTTTAAGGTAGAAAAAGAAGTGACATTATCTGCTTTAAAAAATGGATACGACATGGTAATTATATCCACCTCGCGCGACTATGGTTTAGACGATATTATTTTAGGTCCAAAAGAACAACACATTTTCAATGCCACCCAAGTACCTTTGATGTGCATCAATCCACGAGGTGATTTATATGTACTTTGTTGGTAAGGAGATATTTAGTCGTTCGTCACTCGTCACTAGTCACTTGTATTTCGATTCATCGATTAGTCTTTTAGGCAGTGATTAACATAATAAAAAAAGGGAGAAAGCAAACTTTCTCCCTTTTTAGTGCAACTAATCGACTAACCGATTAGTCTACAAAGATTATTGTACCATCACTTTTAAGGTTGCACCTTCTATTGATACCAAGTAAATACCAGCAGAATGTACAGGAATAATAGGATTGGTGCCGTTGTATAGAACACGACCATCCAAACTACGAACCGTAATCATTCTGTCTTCTGTATTGGTTACGAAAATAGTGCGTTCGTAAGCGTACACATCTACATCTTGTGCAAAGATGTCTTCTATACCAACAGTAGTGGAACTACCATCCATTTGGTACAATTGTGCGTTTTTACAAATCAAGTCGTCTGTTTGGTTACCGGCTCCGCTATTCCCGTTGTTAAAGATAACGTTCCAGTTAGATGGTTGTCCGATAGTTTGATCAAAACAGAACTTAAATATACCATTACCCATGTTTTCACATGCTTTACCGGGCCATGCACCATTGATTTTTTCTGCGTCGCTTTCGCCAGCTCCGTACCATACATAGCAATGTACAGCACTCCAACCAGAGGGTGCTTGGAAGAATACGCATTGTTCGCCCGGTTTAATAACGGGTTTAGGAGTTGTAGGATCTGTATTTCCACCTGTGTTACCGCCTACACCTTCTCCTGCTTCACAATCACCTTCTGCAATGGTTTCAACCACAGTGCCAGCACTATTATACATAGCGCTCATTTTCAACCCTTTTAAGTCTCCTGTTTTTTGATTATCACCACCTGCGTTGAATATAAAGTTATATCCTGTTAAATCCACATTCAAGGTTAACTTATAGTTTCCATTACCTAAGTTGGTCATTGCAGTACCAGGCCATCCACCTACAGCTTCACCACTGCCATCTTTCCAAATATAACAATTAATAGATTTTGCCCAATCACTTGGTTTTTGGAAGAAGATAGCATATTCACCTTTGGCTACACATGGTTCAATAGCAACATCTGGTTCACTAGATCCACCAGTTCCACCACCATTGTTGCCAGAATCTTCGCCTTCTGAACCATCGTATTCTGGTTGACTTGGATTTACTGAAGCACTTCCGTAAAGATATTTACCATCTTTACCTACTTTTCCAGGAGCTTTAGTTTTATCAGTATCCAATACATATGCTCTCAAGTTACCTTTGCCAGAGCAAGAAACTGATAAAGAACCGCTTGTAACGTTTTTCACATCACCTGTAACCACATCGGTATATTTACCGTTTGGAATATTTGAGAATGTTGCACCACCGCTAATAGTAACCAAACAGAATGAGTCTGTATTTTTATCGGTATAACGACGTTTGAATGCAAATGAACCATTACAACCATCGGTACTATATTGACCTTTACGCAAAGCAGGTACTGCCATACGAATTTGGTTCAAGCGTTGGAAGTGAAGTGCTAATGGGTGATTCAAAGTTGCGTTAGCATTACCAGATGCACTATATTCTGCAAAGTCTGTTGCAGTAATATCACCTTTGATGTAACCACCATAATAAGCACGACCTGTAGCAGATAGAGGACCATCAGGACCTTTGTCAATAGGAGCACCCTTCATAAATTGGATTTCTGAACCATAGTAGATACAAGGAATACCACGGAATGTAAACATCAATGAAGAGTTTTCAGCCCAAACATCTTCATCTTGGTTGAAACGTACGCTTTCTGGTGCACCATCAGGAGCATAGTCATGAGAATCTACATACACTACGTTATAAGTAGCGTCGTTGTAATGTTTATCTCCAGATTTAACACCAAATGCTTCTGCTGCAGTTTTAAAGTTCCAGTGCATTGGGAAGTCAATTACACTGAAATTATTCCATTTAGAATAATCTGGTTGGTGATAGTTATTTCCACTTAAGAAAGCATTGTTAGAATTAGGTAAATTACTTTCACCAGCATAATCTGTAGCAGTTTTTTCTACAGAATTCATGTTTGTATGATTACCAAGCTCACCTTCCATTACTACAATGTTGTTCCAAGATGTTTCGCTGGTATCCCAAGCATAATCCTTAGTTTCTTTCCAAGTATAGAAATAAGGAGAAGCATATTGGGTATTACGATACGTTACGTTACGTTCACGAGCACAAACCTCACCATACATAAAGAATGGTCCACCGTTGCGTTTAGCCTTGTATTGTTCTGCTAACGCAGTAAATTGAGGCAAGAATGCTTTGTTAAAGGTCAAACGTGAGATGTGACCCGATGTGTCGATACGGAAACCATCCACACCCATTGCAATGAATTTACCATAGCATTCTACTAAATAATTAGTCACAGCTGGGTTTTCTGTATTTAAGTCCACGCAGTCACCTGCAATTTGACCATGCCAACGCGTATGATTATCCCAGTTAAAGTGAGCATAGTGGTGCCAATAGTTGTTTTTATCGTTGTTTTGACCTTGTGTATTCTTCATCTGTGTTAGACGAGAATCATATTGTACACCTGATTTAAGAGACAAATAATTATCAGGTAATTTTCCGCCATCCTTTTTGGTAAAAGGAATCATACAAGCATTAATATCTGCTTGTTTAGAAATGGTGGTATCGCGGGTAAACAATTTGCACAAATTAGCTTCACCAAAGTTACCAGTGTGGTTCAACACAATGTCAAGGATAATTTTCATGCCTTTTGCGTGAGCCGCATTGATTAGTTCTTGGAAACCTACACCTTTTGATTCGTAGCGGTGGTCAACCTTGCTAAAATCGTGCGCATGGTAACCATGATAGTCGTAACCCGATGCGTTTTCTACAATAGGCGTAATCCATACAGTAGTAAAGCCCATGGCTTTAATGTAGTCTAATTTTTCAATCAAACCTTTGAAGTCACCACGCCAAGGTGGGTCACCCGCATTGGCAGCTTGGTTATCCCAACATTGTACGTTGTTTGATTCATCTCCGTCAAAGAAACGAGTCGTCATTACAAAGTAAATAGACTCATCGCGGAAATCCGAGCGAGTTGCCTTATAGACATCGCCGTAGTTACTTGCTATAGCTGCTATGGCATTGCCAAACAGCATGATAGCCAGCAACAAGTAATTTTTCCATTTTTTCATAAGTAAATAATTTAGGTAATGTTGTGAATAATTTTGGAAAGTCAAAATTGACCAAAATTAAACATAAAATTAATAAAATACCGTTTTTAACACATTAAAAAAACAAAAAATTAATAAAATACCGCTTTTAATACGTTAAAACTACGTTTTTTTTGAATAACTAATTTGTTGAAAATCTCTCACTTGTTTATTAGGTATAACTCAAAGATATTTGTTACCTTTGCGTGAAAATTAGGATCACTCTGTCTGATATGGCAAAAAAACAACGAAACAACAAGGTAGATTTATCTGCGGTAAAGGCATTTTTTCAGAATGAAAAAACACGCATTATCACTGGTATTATCTTGTTAGTGGTCAGTTTTTATGTATTGGCATCGTTGTTATCATTCTTATTATCAGGCGATCACGATTACAACTTACTCTACCACTCCTTGGCAGACATCAATGCCGAAAATCTCACCTATTCGAATGCGGGTAGTTCTTTAGGAGCGAAAATAGCCAATATCTTTATCAACCAATGGTTTGGTATTTCTACCTTGCTATGGCCCTTGTTTTTAGGAGTTGTTAGTATCAAACTATTACACCCCACTTTGCAGATTTCGCTAACTAAAGGGCTTATTTCTACGCTCTTTTTTACGATATGGATTTCCATTTTCATGGCATTAGCATTGCCTATGATACCCTCTCTGCCCTATTTGCAATTGGGAGGAGTGCACGGAAATGAAATCGTTTTGTTGTCGCAACAATCCGTAGGTACATTAGGTTTATCGCTGTTATTACTAACCACGCTGCTCATTTATTGCGTAATTGGTTTTGTCGGCATTTATCATCGAATGGTTCAAACTATAACTGGATGGTTCTCTCGTAAAAAACAAAATCCTACTATCTCTGCCC
The DNA here is from genome assembly GCA_937911935.1 of uncultured Bacteroidales bacterium. Taxonomy (GTDB): domain Bacteria; phylum Bacteroidota; class Bacteroidia; order Bacteroidales; family Paludibacteraceae; genus Enterocola. The sequence continues at coordinate 11,413 of CALDQH010000083.1, forward strand.
AAGAATCGGTCGATACGGTTACAAGCAACGAAGATAATTCGGACGATATCGAACTCATCGACATCAACGATTTGTCCAATCCTGATGCCGCATGCGATTATCAAAGTGAACAAGACGAAATGCTTCCTTTAGAAGAGGATGAGGAAGAAGAAATAGAAACAATAGAACCTGTTGCTCAAAACAACGAGATTCCTTTTGAAGTAACCAATCCTACTCCAGCTGAACCGTTAGCAGATCCGATGGACGAAATTGGTTTTGAGGTAACTCAAGGCACAGACGAAGGCTCAACATTGGTAGAACAATATGGTCCGTACGACCCTACCTTGGACTTGCCACACTACAAATTCCCAACCTTCGATTTGCTTAAAAAATTTGACACAACAGCCAAAATAGATGCCGAAGAACAACAAGCTAACAAAGAACGCATCATTCGTACGCTTCAAAACTACGGCATCGGTATCAAAGAAATTAAGGCAACCGTTGGTCCTACCATAACCTTGTACGAAATTGTACCTGCCGATGGCATTCGTATTTCGCGCATTCGTAACTTAGGCGACGATATCGCTCTTAGTTTATCTGCCATTGGTATCCGTATTATTGCGCCTATTCCTGGCAAAGGAACCATCGGTATTGAGGTGCCCAACAAACATGCACAAATCGTGCCCATGCAATCGCTATTGGCTTCTAAAAAATACCAAGAAACCACGTTCGATTTGCCAATTGCCATTGGTAAGACCATTACAGACGAGGTATTTATGGTCGATTTAGCCAAACTTCCTCACTTGTTAGTAGCAGGTGCTACAGGTCAAGGAAAGTCCGTTGGACTCAATGCGATTGTAACATCTTTGCTTTACAAAAAACACCCTTCGCAACTTAAACTTATCTTAGTTGACCCTAAAAAAGTAGAGTTTAGTATCTATAGTGGACTCGAAAAACACTTTTTGGCGAAACTACCCGAAAACGAAGATGCCATCATTACCGATGTTAATAAGGTAGTACAAACCCTTAATTCGGTATGCAAGGAAATGGACGACCGTAACGACTTATTCAAAAAAGCTCACGTTCGTAATATCAAAGAATACAACGAGAAATTTATTAACCGCAAACTAAACCCCGAAAACGGGCATCGTTACCTACCTTATATAGTAGTAATCATTGACGAGTTTGCTGACCTTATTATGACAGCTGGCAAAGAGGTAGAAATGCCCATTGCACGTATTGCTCAACTGGCACGTGCAGCTGGTATTCATGCTATTATAGCAACTCAACGTCCAGCAGCCAATATCATTACGGGTAATATCAAAGCCAACTTCCCGGGTCGTATGGCTTTCCGTGTAGCATCGCAAATTGACTCACGTACCATTTTGGATGCCCCTGGTGCAAACCAACTAATTGGTCGTGGCGACTTGTTGTTTTTACAAGGAAGCGATTTGGTGCGTGTACAATGCGCCTTTATCGATACACCCGAAATTGAGCAAATTTGTTCTTATATTGGCGAGCAACAAGGTTATCCACAACCCTTTGCCCTACCCGAGGTAGAAATGAGCAACGGTGATACCGATATGAAAGGGGTTGATATGACCAAACGCGACCCCATGTTCGACGAGGTTGCTCGTATGGTTGTGCTCAGTCAATCTGGTTCTACCTCTATGATTCAGCGCAAATTCTCTATTGGTTTTAACCGTGCAGGTCGCATCATGGATCAATTAGAGGCAGCAGGCATTGTAGGCGGTGCAGATGGCAGTAAATCACGCCAAGTATTGGTACAAGACGAAATACAACTAGACAGATTATTAGAAACTTTATAAATATCCACAATTTATGAAAAGAGACAACGTCATTTTTGACATCATCGACAGAGAACGTCAACGTCAATTAAAAGGTATTGAGTTGATTGCTTCCGAAAACTTTGTTAGCGACCAAGTAATGGAAGCTATGGGTTCTTGCTTAACCAATAAATATGCCGAAGGTTACCCTGGCAAACGTTACTATGGCGGTTGCGAGGTAGTTGACGAAAGCGAACAATTGGCTATCGATCGCCTAAAAGAAATTTTTGGTGCTTGCTGGGCAAACGTACAACCCCACTCTGGTGCACAAGCCAATGCAGCTGTATTTTTGGCTGTTTTGAATCCTGGCGACAAATTTATGGGTCTTAACTTGGCTCACGGTGGTCACCTTTCGCACGGTTCGTTGGTAAACTCATCGGGTATCATTTATACTCCATGCGAATACAACTTAAACGAAGCTACTGGTCGTGTTGATTATGATCAAATGGAAGAAGTTGCCTTGCGCGAAAAACCCAAAATGATTATTGGTGGTGGTTCTGCCTACTCGCGCGAATGGGATTACAAACGCATGCGTGAAATTGCAGACAAAGTAGGTGCTATTTTGTTGGTTGACATGGCTCACCCTGCTGGTTTGATCGCTGCTGGTTTGTTGGACAACCCACTAAAATATGCTCACATCGTAACTTCAACCACCCACAAAACATTGCGTGGTCCTCGTGGTGGCGTTATCATGATGGGTCAAGACTTCCCTAACCCTAAAGGCGTAAAAACTCCTAAAGGCGAAGTAAAAATGATGTCGGCTTGCTTGGATTCTGCCGTATTCCCTGGTATCCAAGGTGGTCCACTAGAACACGTTATTGCTGCTAAAGCAGTTGCCTTTGGCGAATGCTTGCAACCTGAATACAAACAATACCAAATTCAAGTTCAAAAGAATGCTGCTAAATTGGCAGAAGAGTTGATTAAACGTGGCTTCAAGATTGTATCGGACGGTACTGACAACCACTCTATGTTGGTTGACTTGCGCACCAAATATCCTGATTTGACGGGTAAAGTAGCCGAAAAAGCATTGGTTGCTGCAGACATCACCTGTAACAAAAATATGGTTCCATTCGATTCTCGTTCTGCTTTCCAAACATCGGGTATTCGTTTGGGTACACCAGCTATTACCACTCGTGGTGCAAAAGAAGACTTAATGGTAATCATTGCCGAAATGATCGAAGAAGTTTTATCGAATGCAGAAAACGAAGAAGTAATTGCAAAAGTTCGTGCTCGTGTAAACGACATTATGAAAGATTATCCTCTATTTGCTTACTAATTAATAAATCAACAATAAACTATGAATACTCCAGCTCCATTTAAAGTATTTTCGGGTACCAAATCGAGATACATGGCCGAAAAAGTTTGCGAAAAATTGGGTTGCCCATTGGGTAATATGAACATCCAATATTTTGCAGACGGCGAATTTGTAGTATCGTACGAAGAATCGATTCGTGGTTGCGAAGTTTACTTGGTACAATCTACTTTCCCTAATTCTGATAACTTGTTAGAACTTTTGTTGATGATTGATGCAGCTAAACGTGCATCGGCTCGCAAAGTAATCCCTGTTATCCCCTACTTTGGTTGGGCTCGTCAAGACCGCAAAGACAAACCACGTGTTTCGATTGGTGCTAAATTAATTGCTGATTTATTGAGTACAGCCGGTATCGACCGTGTTATTACCTTAGACTTACACGCTGACCAAATTCAAGGTTTCTTTGATGTACCTGTTGATCACTTGTTGGCTTCGTCTATTTTCTTGCCCTACATTCAATCGATGAAATTAGAAGACTTGGTAATTGCATCGCCCGACGTAGGTGGTTCTAAACGTGCAAGTTCTTACGCTAAATACTTAGGTGTAGATTTGGTATTGTGCCACAAACAACGTGCTAAAGCCAACGTAGTAGAATCCATGAAAATCATTGGCGACGTTCAAGGCAAAAACGTTATTATCCTTGACGATATGGTAGATACCGCAGGTACCATTACCAAAGCTGCCGACTTGATGATTGAAAATGGTGCTCTTTCGGTTCGCGCCTTTGCATCGCACGGTGTACTATCAGACCCTGCTACCGAACGTATCGAAAAATCAAAACTTACCGCTATTTACTTTACCGATTCAATTCCTTTGAAAAAAGAAAGCGAAAAGATCAAAGTGTTAAGCGTTGCCGATTTGATTGCCAATACCATTATCAACGTAAATACCAACAAATCCATTAGCTCAAGCTACTTAGTGTAACGGATAGTTGAGAAAGGAGAAATGAGAAATAGTTGTTTTCATTCTCCTTTCTCCTTTATCAATTCTCATTTAAATAAATGTCTCGTAAAAAACCACTCCCTATATTAGAGGATATTCTTATTACCGATGTAGCAGCCGAGGGTAAAGCTTTGGCTCGCTACAACGATATGGTTGTTTTTGTTCCTTTTGCAGTGCCTGGAGATATTGTGGATATTCAGCTTTGCAAAAAGAAAAAAAGTTATGCCGAAGGTAAGGTAATTGCCTACAAAAAATACTCGGAGGTACGCTGCCAGCCTATTTGTTCGCAGTTTGGAACCTGTGGAGGCTGTAAATGGCAACACCTACCCTACAGCGAACAACTTAAATACAAACAACAACAAGTAGAAGACAACTTAACCCGTATTGGTAAAATAGAATTACCTGCTATTCAACCCATTTTGGGATCGAAAGAAACGGAAGGTTATCGTAATAAGTTAGAATTTACCTTCTCTAATAAGGCGTGGTTAACTTACGAAGCATTAAAAACGGTCGATCCTACGGCACCCCGTAATGCAGTTGGTTTTCATATACCTGGTTGTTTCGATAAGGTTTTACACATTGACAAATGTCATTTGCAGGACGATATTACCAATCAAATAAGAAACAGCATACACGCCTATTGCCAAGAAAATGGTATTTCGTACTACGATTTGCGAGCACAGCAAGGTATGATGCGTACTTTGATTGTACGTAATGCAATGACTACAAACCAGTTAATGGTTATTGTCGTATTCGCCGAAAAAGACGAAGCTGTTTGGGAAGGCGTTTTAAACCACATTGCCACCAACTTTCCGCAAATTACCTCGCTGTTGTACATTTTAAACCAAAAATGCAACGACACCATTGGCGACCAAGAAGTAATGGTGTACAAAGGCAACGACCATATCATCGAAACCATGGAAGACTTACGTTTTAAAGTAGGTCCTAAATCGTTCTATCAAACCAATACGCATCAGGCATACGAATTATATAGCGTAGCACGCAACTTTGCAGGATTAACAGGCAACGAATTGGTGTACGACCTATATACTGGCACGGGTACCATTGCCAACTTTGTGGCTAAAAAAGCGCGCCAAGTGATTGGTATTGAGTATGTTCCAGAAGCAATCGAAGATGCCAAAGTAAATGCAGAGTTGAATGGATTAGACAACCTGCTTTTCTATGCCGGCGACATGAAAAACATCCTAACCAATGATTTCATTGCTGAGCATGGTAAACCCGATGTGATAATTACAGACCCTCCTCGTGCTGGTATGCACGAAGATGTTATCCATGTAATTTTGAATGCTGCCCCCCAAAAAATAGTGTACGTTAGCTGTAACCCTGCTACCCAAGCACGCGATCTTGCCCTACTTGATGCTCACTATAAGGTTGAAGCCGTTCAACCCGTTGATATGTTCCCACACACGCATCACGTAGAAAATGTCGTTTTATTATCGCTTCGCTAGTTGCTTGTCACTAGTCACTTGTCACTAGTCGCTTGTCGTTTTAAACAAGTTTATATTCATCTTAATTATTAAAATATGCGAATTCATTCTTTCGAAGATGTAAAGTCATGGCAGTATGCCAAGGAACTTACATTATTGATATATAAAATTTTTGAGAAAAATAAAGATTTTGGTTTTAAAGATCAAATACAAAGGGCCTCTGTTTCTATAATGAATAATATTGCAGAAGGTTTTGATCGTAATAGCGATAGAGAAAAAATCTATTTTCTTAATGTTGCAAAAGGCTCTTCTAGTGAAGTTAAATCAATGCTTTATATCGCCAAAGAATTAGAATATATAGATTCAGAAAGGTATCATCAATTGCATTGTAATTGTGTGAATATATCAAAACTTTTATACGGTTTAATTAAATCAATAGAAAAAAAAACAAGCAACAAGTGACAAGAGACAAGAGACATAATAAGGCAAATTGTAAAATAAACTTAGGATTGCACATCGTAAACAAACGTGCAGATGGTTATCACAACATCGAAACCATTTTTTACCCCATTCCATTGGCCGATGAAGTAATCATTGAACCATCAGAAACGTTACAATTGCACGAAGAAGGCATTCTGGTAGGCGAAGACATGGAAAGAAACCTTGTGGTAAAAGCCTATCGATTGCTCCAAAAAGATTTTAACCTACCCCCTGTTAGCATTACCCTTACCAAACACGTTCCCTTTGGAGCAGGCTTGGGCGGAGGCTCGTCGGACGCATCGCATACCTTACTACAACTAAACGATTTATTTCAACTAAACTTAAGCAAAGAACAGTTGGCTGTACATGCAGCCAAATTAGGAGCTGACTGTGCTTTCTTTGTTTACAACACCCCTATGATGGCCACAGGCATAGGAACCGAATTTTCGCCCATAGAATTGTCGCTAAAAGGGTACTATTTAGCCTTGGTAAAACCCAAGGTATTTGTCTCTACAGCAGATGCTTATCGTAGCGTAACCCCAAAAGAACCTACATTTTCTTTGCAAAATTTGACAAGCACCCCTATAGCAGCGTGGAAAAACGTGCTGGTAAACCAGTTTGAAGAAAGTGTGTTTGCTCAATTCCCCCTTATAGCCGATGTTAAACAACGCTTGTACAATGCCGGTGCACTTTACGCCAGCATGTCGGGTTCGGGATCGTCGGTTTTTGGCATCTTCAAAGAAAAACCTACCCTTCCCACCTACCCCGACTGCGAAGCGCAGTTTGTGATGCAGTTGCCGTAATATCGGAGATTCGGTGATTTGGTGATGCGGTGAGGCGGTGAGGCGATTTTTTATTGACGAATCGACTAATCGACTAATCGGTGAATCGACTAATCGATGTTTAGTTGTTTAGTCGTTGAGGCGTTTAGTTCGCTGCGCGAAGATGAATCGTTTATTTGTTCGCTTCGCTCACGTTTAATCGTTTAATTGTATTTTTTGCGATTTAACGATTTCGCGATTCAACGATTAAACAATAAACAACGCTCGACAAGTGACAGGCGAGGCCCGAATAATGTGCAAAAAAAAACAAATCAACGATTCAACGAATCAACGTTTTTTTGTATCTTTGGTGCTCATTATAAGTTATGGCAATCGAAACAAATAAGAAATACAAAAAGAAAGATGCCAATGGCTCTATAGAACGTGCCAGCAAGGAGATAGGAAAGCTACCACCACAAGCATTGGAGGTTGAAAAGGCTTTGTTAGGTGCATTGTTAACCTACAAAGATGCATACAGCAATGTATGTGAATTGTTAGCTGCCGAAAGTTTCTACCACAAAAATCACCAATATATCTACCAGGCTATGAGTGAGTTGTCTTTAGCAGGACAACCCATTGATATTTTGACAGTATCCGAAAAACTCAAAGTTGGTAATCGTTTGGATACTATTGGCGGTTTTGCTACCCTGTCGGAATTATCAGAAATTGGCACATCTGCAGTCAATATCGAAGAATATGCCGAAATCATCTACAATAAATTTTTGGCGCGCGACTTGATTCGTATTTCTTCCAGCATCGAAGAACAAGCGTTTGGCGAAGAAACAGACATCAAAAACCTGTTGGAATATGCCGAAGGTCAGATATTTGAAATCAACCAACGTCGTGTAAAAAAAGAAGTAACCAAAGTAGGTGATGTAGTAGCCGATGTAATTTCTCGCATCAACAATGCAGCTCAACAAGAAGGCGGTTACACTGGTTTAAGAACTGGTTTTACCAAATTAGACGAAAAAACAAATGGATGGCAACCAGCCACTCTCAATATCATTGCTGCCCGTCCAGCTATGGGTAAAACAGCTTTTGTGCTATCTATGGCAAAGAACATGGCTATCGATTACGGTTATCCTGTAGCTATTTTCTCACTGGAAATGTCAAACTTAGAGTTGGTGAATCGTTTGGTTATCAATGCCTCCGAAATTGAAGGCGAAAAAATCAAAACAGGTCGCTTAACTCCCCACGAATGGCAAGATTTGTATGCAAAAACAGATTGCCTAAACAGCGCACCCATTTTTATTGACGATACCGCTAATATATCTGTTTCGGAACTCACTACCAAAGCACGTCGATTAAAATCAGAACACGATATTCAGTGCATTATCATCGACTATTTGCAATTGATGAATGCCAGTGGTATGAGCTATGGTAGCCGCGAACAAGAAGTAAGTATTATTTCACGTTCGCTCAAAGGTTTGGCAAAAGAATTAGACATTCCTGTCATTGCCCTATCTCAGTTGAATCGTGGTGTCGAATCGCGCGAAGAAAAACGTCCACAACTATCAGACCTTCGTGAATCGGGTGCCATCGAACAAGACGCCGACATGGTTGTCTTTATTCACCGTCCTGAATACTATAAAATCATGCAAGATCAAGAAGGTAACTCCAACGAAGGGGTTGCCGAAATTATCATTGCAAAACACCGTAGTGGTGCTGTGGGCGATGTACGTTTGCAATTTACCAAAGAACTTATCAAATTCTCAAACCTTACCGAACGTCGTTATGGCAATTACCAAGCCGATACAAGTTCATATCAAGAATTTGGTAATAAATACAACGAACCGATGCCTATACAACCTTCATCGGTCGATCCATTTTAATAACTCATAAAAATCAGATATGCAAAAACTACTTTTATTAGCAGACGAAGCCATTGCGCAAGGAGCGTTAGATGGCGGTTTATCGGGTGTGTATGCCTATCCAGGTACGCCATCAACCGAAATCACCGAATATATTCAAGGTTCTGCAGAAGCAAAAGAAAAAGGAATCCATTGTCGTTGGTCAAGCAACGAAAAAACAGCCATGGAAGCGGCTATGGGTATGTCTTTTGTTGGCAAGCGTGCTTTGGTTTGTATGAAACACGTAGGATTAAACGTAGCTGCAGACCCCTTTATGAATGCAGCTATTACAGGTGTAAATGGTGGTGTATTGGTTTTATCGGCTGATGACCCTTCGATGCACTCTTCGCAAAACGAGCAAGATTCTCGTTATTATGGAAAATTTGCCTTGATACCTGTGTTAGAACCATCCAACCAACAAGAAGCCTATGATATGGCTTACAACGGTTTGGAACTTTCCGAAAAATTAGGACGTCCTGTGATGCTTCGCATTACTACCCGTTTGGCACACTCGCGTGCTGGCGTTGTGCGTCGCGCTCCCAAAGCACAAAACGAAATGAGTGCTCCTAAAATTGATCGTCAATTCATATTACTACCTGCGAATGCAAAGAAACGCTATGCAAACTTGCTTGATTCGCAAGCTATATATGAACAAAGTTCTTCGGAATCTGAATACAACCGTTTTGAAGATGCCGCCGATCACAGCATTGGTATTTTGGCATGCGGTATTGGTTACAATTATTTGATGGAAAATTTCCCCAATGGTTGTCCTTATCCAGTATTAAAAATTGGTCAATATCCCCTACCTCGCAAAGCTACCGAAAACCTATTGGCTACCTGCGACAAAGTGTTGGTATTAGAAGAAGGCTATCCTATCATCGAAGAATTACTTAAAGGTTATACCTCAAAAGCATTAACTATTAACGGCCGATTGGATGGCACCCTTCCTCGTCAAGGAGAATTAACTCCCGACTTGGTAGGCATAGCTTTGGGTGTTAAACAACCCATCGAAACTCCAATTCCAGAGGTGGTAAAAATGCGTCCTCCTGCATTGTGCCAAGGTTGTGGTCACCGCGATATGTACGAAGCATTAAATGCTGTATTGGCAGAATATCCAACTAAACGCGTGTTTGGCGACATTGGTTGCTATACATTGGGTGCACTTCCTCCTTTTGGAGCTATTGACTCTTGCTTGGACATGGGAGCTTCTATTACCATGGCAAAAGGAGCTGCAGATGGCGGTCAATTCCCTGCCGTAGCCGTTATTGGTGACAGTACGTTTACCCACTCGGGCATGACTGGTTTGTTGGATGCTGTAAACGAAAATAGCAACATTACCGTGGTTATTTCGGACAACGAAACAACAGCTATGACTGGTGGTCAAGATTCTGCTGGAACAGGCAAAATTGAATCTATCTGTTTGGGATTGGGTATTGCCAAAGAACACGTACGTGTATTTGTGCCGCTTAAAAAGAACTTCGAAGAAATGACCCGCATCATTCGCGAAGAAATTGAATACAATGGTGTGTCGGTTATCATTCCTCGCAGAGAATGCTTGCAAACCCTTAAACGTAAAAAGAAATAATCATTGTCGCTATGCGACGACTAATCGGTGAACCGACAAATCGGTGAATCGATTAATCCGCAAAAAAATAGATAAAAATATTCGATTAGTCGATTAGTCGATTAGTCGGTTAGTCAAATGATAAAAATATGAAAACAGACATTATATTATCGGGTGTAGGCGGACAAGGTATCTTGTCGATTGCAGCTGTCATTGGCGAGGCTGCATTGAGCAATAACCTATACATGAAACAAGCCGAAGTACACGGCATGAGCCAACGTGGTGGTGATGTTCAATCTAACTTACGTATTTCTGACCAACCCATTAACTCGGATTTGATTCCACTTAAAAGTGCAGATCTAATTCTTTCGTTAGAGCCCATGGAAGCATTACGCTACTTGCCTTACTTGTCAGAAAACGGATGGATTGTAACCAGTAGCATCAGTTTTAAAAACATTCCTAACTACCCAGACGAAGCTGACGTTATCAACGAAATTAAAAAGGTAAAGAATCACGTTTTAATTGACGTTGATGCATTGGCAAAAGAAGCAGGATCGTTGCGCACAGCCAATATTGTTCTTTTAGGCGCTGCCCTACCTTATTTGGGATTGCCCGAACAATACATCGAAGATGCGATTCGTAGCATTTTTGCTCGCAAAGGCGAAGAAATTGTAGAGCTAAACCTTAAAGCACTTCGTGCTGCAAGCAACAAATAGTAAAACGAAACGAACAAATTAATCATTCAAAAACAATCATCGATTAACCGATTTATCGATTAATCGATTAATCGATTCACCAAAACTAAAGAATATGTTAACAAAAATATTAGCTATCTCGGGCAAACCCGGACTTTTCAAATTGATTTCAGGTAACAAACGTATGTTAATCGTCGAATCGCTCATTGACGGAAAACGTGGTCCTGTTTATGGCAATGCACAAATCAATGCTTTGTCTGATATTGCCATTTACACAGAAGACGAAGAAATTTCGCTACGCAAAGTTTTTGCTTCGATTCAACAAAAAGAAGGCGAAAACGCCATTGCTATTGACGTTAAAAACGCCAGCAACGACGAATTGAGAGCATACATGGCTCAAGTATTGCCTACCTTTGATCGCGACCGTGTACACAACAGCGACATCAAAAAATTGATACAATGGTATAATCTATTGTTAAAGAATGGCTTAACCGATTTTACCGAATCGGCCGAAGATGAAGGCGAAGAAAAAGTTGAGAAAAATGCATAATTTTTTGCCTAAAAATTTGCAGAATTCAAAAAGTCGTCTTATCTTTGCATCGCTTTAACAGAGAAACACTCTTCCTTAGCTCAGTCGGTTAGAGCATCTGACTGTTAATCAGAGGGTCCTTGGTTCAAGTCCAAGAGGGAGAGCAAAAGGGAACAACTTCGGTTGTTCTCTTTTTTTATTTACAGGCCTTGTACTCGCTTCGCTCGCTTAAGACCTGCTTACAATAAAGTTCAACCCACATGGGTTGATGCGCACTCGCTCAGAACATATCAATGCATCAACAATTCAACGATTCTTCAATAGTTATAAAATACTAATTACTCCACCCTTTTCGTCGTTATATAAGGTATTTTAATTACCTTTACACCATACTTTGTGAGATTGAAATGCAATATGAAAAAACTCATCATAACCACCCTAATACTTGTAGCAAGTATAGCATTGTATGGTAAAAACAAAGAAAAAACAGACAACCACTACTTTTCGGTAGCAGAGAACTTGGCTATCTTTAATTCTTTGTTTAAAGAATTGAACATCCACTACGTCGATTCAATACCTGCCACAGAAATCATGCAAAAAGGCATCAATGGCATGCTAAAAGCCTTAGATCCCTATACTGTGTATATTTCTACCGACGACGAAGAAAACTTTAATTTGATGACCAAAGGCGAATATGCAGGTATTGGCACCGTTATCTCGAAACGTGGAAAATACATTTGCATCAACGAGGTTTACCAAAATATGCCAGCAGATAAGGCTGGATTAAAAGTAGGTTATGTATTAACCAAGGTAGATGACACCTCTTTGGTGGATGCCACAACATCCAAAGCCAGCGAATTGCTAAGAGGAACGCCAGGAACCAAACTTCAACTTACCTACCAAAAGGACACACTATCGGCGCCACAAACCATCGAAATAACCCGTGAGCATATTTACATCAACCCCATTCGCTATTATGGCATGCTCAACGATAGCATCGGTTATATCTACTTAAATAATTTTACCCAAAATTGTGCCGAAGAAGTAAATAAAGCACTTACAGAGTTGCGCAGCAAAGGAATGCAAAAATTGATTTTTGATTTGCGCAACAACCCTGGTGGTTACTTGAACGATGCCGTAGATATTTGTAATTTCTTTTTGCCCAAGAACCAAACCATCGTTACAACCAAAGGCAAGAACGAAGAGGTACTCCAAGTCTATAAAACCAGCAAACAACCCACAGCACCTCAGATGCCTCTCATTGTTTTGGTAAACGAAAATAGTGCATCGGCATCCGAGATTGTATCAGGAGCTTTGCAAGATTTAGACCGTGCTGTTATCATTGGTGAGCGAACCTACGGCAAAGGTTTAGTACAATCTACCTATCCCGTTGCGTACGATGGTCAGTTAAAAGTGACCATTGCTAAATATTACATTCCCAGTGGCAGATGTATCCAGGCCATCAAATACACCCCAAATGCTAAAGACAAACCCGATTATATTCCAGATAGTTTAACCACAGAATTTAAAACACGTGCGGGTAGAATTGTGCGCGATGGTCGTGGCATTACTCCCGATATTGCATGTGAAAACGATTCGGTACGTGGTATTATGTATCATTTGTTGGAAGATTTTAAAATTAGCGATTATGCTATCGATTATACCAACAAACATCCAAACCCAGTGGCATTAGAAGAGTTTTCGTTGCCTGATACAACTTTCCAAGACTTTAAATCGTATGTATTAAATAGTTCGTTTAAATTCCACTCCTATTCGGCAGAAATCTTGGATAAGCTAATCGAAATGGCAAAAATTGAGGAATGTTACTTGCCCAACAAAGATTTAATCGATAGCCTACAAAACAATTTAAAGAACAATAATGTGGCAGCATTGGATTCTATTCAACCCCAAATTATGCAGTATCTAACGGCAGAAATTTCTAAAATCTATTATTACCAATGGGGAGAAATGTACCACATTATTAAAACAGACAAAGTAATTCAAGAAGCACTAAACCTTTTTGCCGACACCAAGCGCTATGAAACCTTGCTCGCAAAACCCAAAAAGTAACCATTTTCTACCTACTTCTGCCAAAGAAGTAGCCGCTTTAGGTTGGGATAGTATTGATATTATCCTATTTTCGGGCGATGCATACGTCGATCACCCCTCGTTTGGCACAGCCATGATAGCAAGGGCTCTATCCGACAAAGGTTGGAAAGTAGCTGTAGTTCCGCAACCCAATTGGCGCGATGATTTGCGCGATTTTAAAAAATTAGGTCAGCCTAACCTATTTTTTGCCGTAACGGCTGGAGCCATGGACTCGATGGTCAATCATTATACAGCTGGCAAACGCTTGCGCTCTAACGATGCATATACACCCGAGGGAAAGGCAGGTTATCGCCCCGATAGGGCCACCCTTGTTTACAGTAACATACTCAAACAACTTTATCCCAACACACCCGTCGTAATTGGCGGCATCGAGGCTTCACTGCGTCGATTAACCCATTACGATTATTGGGACGACTGCCTAAAACCCAGTATCTTGGTAGATAGCAAAGCCGATTATTTGGTATATGGCATGGCAGAGCGTGCCATGGTCGATTTGGCTACAGCCATTTCGCAGCAAAAATCGCAAGAAGAGATTTGCCAAATACCCCAAATTGCCTATTTAACCCATAAGTTGGACACCCCCGTCGAAATAGAGTTGGCTTCTCATCAACAATGTTTACAATCCAAAAAGGCACAAGCTGCTAATTTTAAGTTGTTCGAAGAAGAATCCAACCGATATGCATCTACCAACCGCATCGGTCAAATTATCGACAAACAAAAAGTAATCATCAATCCTCCTTATCCGTTGATAACCACAGAGCAATTGGATGCTCTGTACGATTTACCCTATACCCGAAAGCCTCATCCACGATATAAAGGAAAAACGATTCCTGCATACGAGATGATTAAACATTCGGTAACGATGCATCGAGGATGCTTTGGAGGATGTGCTTTTTGTACCATATCGGCACATCAAGGAAAATTTATTTCTTCTCGTTCTAAAGAATCCATTCTGCGTGAGATTGAAAAAATCAGCCAGGACGATACTTTTAAAGGCTATTTGAGCGATTTAGGTGGACCTTCTGCCAATATGTATGGATTGGGCGGAAAAGACAAAGAATTGTGCTTAAAATGCAAAAGACCTACGTGCTTGCATCCTGCCATCTGCAAAAACTTAGACACTAACCATGCGCCACTTATCGGATTATACCGTCAAGTAAGGTCACTACCCTACATCAAAAAAGCAACCATTGGTAGCGGCATTCGATATGATTTAGCCACCCCCGAATACCTAAAAGAGGTGGTAGAACATCACGTATCGGGTCGATTAAAAGTAGCTCCAGAACACACCTCTGCAGAAGTGTTAAACTTAATGCGTAAGCCCTCGTTTGAACATTTTATAGCATTCGAAAAACAGTTTAGGCATATCAACCAACAAGCTGGACTTAATCAACAACTTATTCCGTATTTTATATCAAGCCACCCTGGGTGCACCCTGCAAAACATGGCAGAATTAGCTGTATCTACCAAAAAAATGAGGTTTCAATTAGAGCAAGTGCAAGATTTTACACCTACTCCCATGACGTTGGCAACCGAGATGTACTATACGGGCATTCATCCTTATACACAACAAAAGATTAGTACAGCCAAAACATTACAACAAAAAACAGACCAACGCAATTTCTTTTTTTGGTATAAAAACGAATGTAAAGCAGCCATCATTCGTTGCCTAAAACAAATAGGTCGTACCGATTTATTGTCAAAAATATATCCTCGATGAAAAAAGCACTCGTCATAGCAATGGGTTGGATGCTGGCATTTTCTGCTGCTTGGGCAAATCAACAAACCATATCTCAACTTATGGAGCAACTACAATTGCGCCAGTTATCGGATAGTCTAAAGCAGACCACCAACGAGCACATCAAAGAATCACTGATAACCTACCTCAAAACCCATGATGCATTAAGGGTTTCGGTCGATTCTATACCTTATATGGGCAGCGTTTACGATGCTGACAGTACGTTGCGCATTATATCGTGGAATTATCACCTACAAACGGGCAAAAGTGGATGTAACGCTATTTTTATCAAATCCGAGCGAAAAAAAGCCCCTCTCATTCATGTATTTTCTACGCAGCAGGTACAATTACCTCTTGAAAAGAAACGTTATACACCTAAAAATTGGTACGGTGCTTTGTATTATCGCATCATCAAACACAAACAACGTTATCTTTTGTTGGGATACACCATGTACCAACCAGCTACCCATGTTAAACTCATCGAAGTGTTAAAATACGAAAAAGGAAAGCCTGTTTTGGGAGATAAAATCTTTGATATACAAGGAAAATCACCCTATCGAGTCGTATTTGAATACAACAGTATGGTACAAATGCTGCTTAGGTACGACAGCATGCAAAAAGGATTTATCTTTGATCATTTATCGCCCGAGGAGCCCTCTATGGAAGGAATAAAGGCTTCTTATGGACCCGATTTTAGCTACGACGGACTTTTTTATCGCAAAAAGAAATGGACACTTGTATCCGACTTGGATGTCAAGAATAGGGAGTAATTAACATTAAAACGTTTGCGTATAAAAAATGTTATTTTATATTACATTCCTGTTACAAGCAAACATTATTTTCTTATTTTTGCTATCGGAAAAAAACAATATCCTATATTACAATCATGACAATCGTATTTAGCATCAATTACCACACAAACTGGGGACAACGTCTCTTGGTTAGTGGTTCGCTGCCTGAGTTGGGAAAAAACACTCCTGCCAAGGCCGTTCCTATGGAATACGTCTCTAACGGAGAATGGAGACTAGTGTTGAACGTAAAAAAAGCGACTTCGTTCAATTACAAATACCTTATTTTTGACGAAGCAACTAAGAATTATACCGAAGAGTACATGCCACAACGCACTGCGATGTTAGCAGAAGGTTCTACTTCTTGTTTCTTAGACGATACTTGGCGTAGCAATGGTATTGATAAAACATTCTATTCGGCTGCATTTACCGAGGGATTGATTCTTCGTACCAAAAAAGCACAAAAGTTGGGTGAATTAGTTTCTCCTACTACCTTGGTGTTTAGCATCTCTGCCCCACGCGTTGCCAGCGATTTTCAATTGGCTATTATCGGCAACATCAAAGAATTGGGCAACTGGGACGAAAAAAAGGCGTTGGTTATGTCAGACCAACAATTCCCTATGTGGCAAGCGGCTGTTGATGCAACCGAGTTAACCGGCGTTATTGAATACAAATACGTTATTTACGACACCAAAACCAAAAGTATTGTCTCTTGGGAAGAAGGCGATAACCGCAGCTTAGATGCTCGCCAAATTAAAGGTGGCATGACTTACAATCGCAACGACGAGGTATTCCGCTACGGCATTGCACCTTGGAAATGCACAGGTGTAGCAATTCCTGTTTTCTCACTACGTACCAATGGTAGCTTTGGTATTGGCGAATATGCCGATTTGCGTAAGATGTCTGATTGGGCTAAGGTAACGGGGCAAAAAATCATCCAAACTTTGCCTATTACCGACACTACTCGTTTCCGCACCAATGCCGACTCGTATCCTTACAGTAGCATTACCGTAATGGGACTACACCCCATTTACATCAATATTTTTGAAATGGGCACCTTAAAAGATGCTCAAAAAATGGAATATTTCTACGAATTGCAAAAACAATTCAACGAGTCGCCTACTGTTATGTACCAAGAAGTAGGCAATGCTAAATGGGAATACTTCCGTTTGATTTTTGCTCAAGAAGGCAAAAAAGTAATGGCATCGGCTGCTTACAAAAAATTTGTCAAAGAAAACGCAGAGTGGTTGTATCCATACGCAGCATTCTGCTACTTGCGCGATGCTCATAACAATTGTAATTTCCGCACATGGGGCAAATACGCTGTGTACAACGAGCAACAAATCATGGACTTGTTTACCAACGAGGATTCTAAATTTGAAGCGAACCTACACATCTATTTGCAATACAATGCACATATTCAATTATTGGCATCTGTTAACTATGCCAAAGCAAACGGTGTGGTATTAAAAGGTGATATTCCTATTGGTATTAGCCCCGAGAGCGTTGAAGCTTGGATGGAACCAGAACTATTCAACTTGGATAGCCAAGCTGGTGCTCCACCCGATCCATTCTCTAAAACGGGTCAAAACTGGGGCTTCCCAACCTATAACTGGGATGCTATGGAACGAGATGGTTATGCTTGGTGGAAAAAACGTTTCCAAAAAATGGCTACTTACTTCCAAGTATATCGTATTGACCACGTATTGGGATTCTTCCGTATCTGGCGTATGTCATCGGGCGATGTACAAGGTCTTTTGGGTTACTTTGACCCTGCTCTACCCATGCACCCAGACGAAATACGCAACAACTTTGGCGTATGGTTCGATTACGACCGTATGGTTAAACCCTATATTCGCGAGCATGTAGTCGATGAAAAATTTGGCGAAATTGCTGGCAAAATCAAAAACAATTTCTTGGATTTGGTATCACCAGGTTGCTATAGCTTTAAAGAAGATTTCAATACACAACGTAAAATTGAAGCTTTTGCCTACGAGCATCCCGAACTATTAGACATCAATGGCTGGGTATATAACGAATTATTGGCTTTGCATGGCGAAGTGTTGTTTATCGAAGACAAAAAGAAACCTGGACATTTCCATCCACGCATTACCATGCAAGAAACTTGTTCGTTCCGCGATTTAGATTGGAATGTAAAAGAAGCCATGAACAACTTGTACAACCATTTCTATTATCATCGTCACAACGAATTCTGGAAAGAACAAGCCATGAAAAAATTACCCGCTTTGTTGCGTGCTACCAACATGTTGGTATGTGCCGAGGACTTGGGTATGATTCCAGATTGCGTGCCACAAGTAATGAGTCAATTATACATGTTAAGCTTGGAAATTGATCGTATGCCAAAAGATCCAACCCAAGAATTTGTAAACATGAATACAGTTCCTTATCTATCGGTTTGCACTACTTCTACCCACGACATGGCTCCTATTCGTGGCTGGTGGCAAGAAGACAAAGCCCTTATTCAACGTTATTACAACTACATGTTGGGTCAATGGGGCGATGCAAAACAAGATTGCGAACCTTGGATTTGCGAAATCATCCTAAAACGTCACTTGTACTCGCCTGCCATGTTGGTTATTTTGCCATTCCAAGATTGGATGTCCATCGATGGCGAACAACGCAGAGTCAATTATGCCGAAGAACGCATCAACATACCATCTGACCCTCACCACTTCTGGTGCTATCGCATGCACAAGAGTGTAGAAGAATTGCTTCAAATGGACGAGTTAAATGCTCGTATCAAGCAATTGGGCATTGATTCGGGAAGAAGCTGTGTGATGTAAAAACGCATGCGTTTTTACATCGGTGAATCGGTGAATCGGTGAATCGAAAAAAGCGACCTTGTGGGTCGCTTTTTTTATGGAAAATCGGGCCCTTCGACAGGCTCAGGGACCGATTTATTTGTACGAATTATTAGTTTGTAAAAACTAATAAACCATCTTTTACATCCACCACAATGGGTTTGTCTTTTTGAATGGTGCGGGCAATGATTTGCTCGGATAGCTTGTTTAAAACCAAGCGTTGCAACGCACGTTTAATAGGACGCGCTCCAAATTGTGGATCAAAACCTTCGGCAGCAATGTAGTTAACGGCAGCGGGCGTAATACGCAAATCAACACCGTTTTCTTTGAGCATGCTGGCAATGCTTTCTACTTGCAACTGTACAATCTGACTTATTTCTGTTTTACCCAATGGTGTAAACATGATTAAATCGTCAATACGGTTCAAAA
Organism: uncultured Bacteroidales bacterium; assembly: GCA_937911935.1. GTDB lineage: Bacteria > Bacteroidota > Bacteroidia > Bacteroidales > Paludibacteraceae > Enterocola. The sequence continues at coordinate 30,766 of CALDQH010000083.1, forward strand.
ACTCGGGTTTTATTACCTGTTTTAGCAATTCAAACACGCCCTTTTGGGTTTCTTCTAACACCTGCTCACGATTGGCATCGGTCATGTTTTCTGTTTTTTCGCGAATAAGGTGTGAACCCAAATTGGAGGTCATAATGATGATGGTGTTTTTAAAGTTCACCACCCTTCCCTTGTTGTCGGTTAACCTGCCATCGTCCAATACTTGCAACAAAATATTGAATACATCTGGATGTGCTTTTTCAATTTCGTCGAACAAGACAACCGAATAAGGTTTACGACGAATGGCTTCGGTTAGTTGACCACCTTCTTCGTAGCCTACGTATCCTGGAGGCGAACCAATCAATCGGGTTACCGAAAATTTTTCTTGGTACTCGCTCATATCGATACGGGTCATCATGTTTTCGTCGTCAAAGAGTACTTCTGCTAATGCCTTGGCTAATTCGGTTTTACCAACGCCTGTTGTTCCCAAAAAGATAAACGAGCCAATGGGACGTTTGGGGTCTTTTAATCCTGCCCTACTACGGCGCACAGCATTGGCAACGGCTACAATGGCTTCGTCCTGACCAATGACACGCTTGTGCAATTCCGCTTCGAGCTGCAACAATTTAGTTTGTTCGCTTTGTGCCATTTTACTAACAGGGATACCCGTCCATTTGCTTACAATTTCGGCAATATCATCGCTATCCACTTCTTCTTTAATCATTGGACTTTCGGCTTGCATATCTTGCAATTTTTGTTGAGCCGACACGATAGCCGCTTCTTTTTCTTGGATACGACCATAACGAATCTCTGCAACTTTGCCATAATCACCGTTTCGTTCGGCAGTTTCTGCCTCAAATTTTAGATTCTCGATATCGATTTTGTTTTGTTGAATTTGGTCGATAAGCGATTTTTCCGATTGCCATTTGGCTTTTTCCGACTTTTCTTTTTCTTTTAAGTTATCAATTTCTTTGGACAATTGATTTACCTTTTCGGTATCATTTTCGCGTTTAATGGCTTCACGTTCAATTTCTAACTGTTTGATAGAACGTTCCAACTTATCCAAATCCTCGGGTACCGGATTCATCTGCAACCTTAATCGGGCGGCAGCTTCGTCAATTAAGTCGATGGCTTTATCGGGCAAGAAACGATCCGAAATATAACGGCTCGATAATTCTACTGCCGATATAATGGCCTCGTCTTTGATACGTACCTTGTGGTGGTTTTCGTATCTTTCTTTTAAACCGCGCAAAATTGAGATGGTGCTGGCTTCGTCGGGTTCGTTTACCATGACAATCTGGAAACGACGTTCGAGCGCTTTGTCTTTTTCAAAGTATTTTTGATACTCGTTAAGCGTAGTTGCGCCAATGCTACGCAATTCGCCACGCGCTAAGGCTGGTTTTAAGATATTGGCAGCATCCATAGCACCTTCACCACCGCCTGCACCAACCAAGGTGTGAATTTCGTCGATGAATAGAATAATTTCACCGTCCGATTTTACCACCTCGCTGATAACGGCTTTTAAACGTTCTTCGAACTCGCCCTTGAATTTGGCACCTGCCACCAAAGCCCCCATGTCAAGCGAATACAATTGCTTGGTTTTTAGGTTTTCGGGCACATCACCACGTACAATACGGTGTGCCAAGCCTTCGGCAATGGCTGTCTTACCCACACCTGGTTCGCCAATTAGGATAGGATTGTTTTTGGTACGACGGCTTAAAATTTGAAGCACGCGCCTAATTTCTTCGTCACGTCCAATAACAGGGTCTAACTTGCCATTACGGGCTTTCTCATTCAGGTTGACAGCATATTTTGCCAACGACTGATAAGTTTCTTCGGTACTTTTAGAGGTTGTTTTGCTGTTCTGGGTGAGTTCGGCAATGGCACTTTCTAAACCTTTCTCGGTAACGCCTGCGTTTTTTAGCATGCTTTGGGTTACATTCTTTTCGGTCAATAGCGCCATCAAAAGCATTTCTAAAGGCACAAAACTATGGCCAGACTTGTCAGAAAGTTGCGTGGCTTTGGTTAATACCTTGACCGTATCGCCACTAAAATATGGTTCACCGCCATGCACCTGAGGATACGATGCAATTTGATTATCGACGGTTTGGTGTAGCACTTGTGCATTTACTCCGAGTTTGGCAAATAGGAATTTGCACACGCCTTCACCCTCTACAAGTACCCCTTTTAGCAAGTGATGGGTCTCAATGGCCTGTTGGCCTGCATTTTGGGCTATCTCAATTGCTTTTTGAATAGCCTCTTGCGATTTGATAGTGAATTTCTCAAAGTTCATAATAAAAATCTCCTTTCACAAACCTCTTGTTCAAAAGGCTTGCCAAAGGAGATTTTATGACATTTTGGCAGAAAATGCTTAGCGCATCACTCTGTCTCTTTCTTGATAAATACGTTCGATTATATCTACCACTTTCATGCCTTCAAGCAAGTTGGTGGCAATAGAGCTACCAGTTTTAAGGGTGTCAATTACGTTTTTAATCACAAAACCATGGTTTTGAGCAGCCCCTTTGTAACCACCAAAGTCGTTTTCGTGGGTAGGTTCTTTTAATTCGGGCATTTCGTAATCTTGAATGTGGCAGTGAACCACGGTATCCATGTATTGACCAGCTACTTTAACTGTACCTTTAGAACCAATGATGGTAACTGAACTTTCTA
>CALDQH010000084.1 GCA_937911935.1 uncultured Bacteroidales bacterium
GGTACACCAATGTTTCTGATAACAGTAGAGTCGGTAAGGTCGCGTTGTAGACGCGAAACAGGCAATTTGTGTGCCAAGTGTTCCAAAATAGCGGTCGATATGCCCAAGTTACCTTCCGAGTTTTCAAAGTCGATAGGATTTACTTTGGGAGGCATAGCCGATGAACCAACTTCGCCTGCTTTGATGGTTTGTTTAAAGTATTCCATCGAAATGTAGGTCCAGAAGTCGCGGTCAAGGTCAATAATAATGGTATTGATACGTTTGATAGCATCGAAAACTGCTGCCAAATGGTCGTAGTTAGAAATTTGGGTAGTCCATTGTTCGCGTTCTAATCCCAAATATTGGCTAACGAATTGGTTACCAAATGCGCGCCAATCGGTAGCAGGATAAGCTACGTGGTGTGCATTGAAGTTACCGGTAGCACCACCAAATTTAGCGGTGTATTTAACGGTTTTAAGAGTTGCCAATTGCTCTTCTAAACGATACGCAAATACCTTAATTTCTTTGCCCAAACGGGTAGGAGAGGCTGGTTGACCATGGGTTTTAGCCAACATAGGCACTTCTTTCCAGTCTTCGGCAAATTGATTCAATTTGGCAATCAATTCTTCTACAGCAGGAATAAATACGTTTTGCAAGCTTTCTTTAACCATCATGGGCACCGAGGTATTGTTGATGTCTTGCGAGGTCAAACCAAAGTGAATAAATTCTTTGTAATCGCTCAAGCCCATTACGTCAAATTTACCTTTAATAAAGTATTCAACCGCTTTAACGTCGTGGTTGGTTACTTTTTCGGTATTTTTTACGGTTTCGGCATCGGCTAAACTAAAGTTTTTGTAGATATTGCGTAATGCTTCAAACAACGATTTGTCAATGCTTTGTAATTGAGGTACAGGTAGTTCGCAAAGTGCAATAAAGTATTCGATTTCTACGCGAACGCGGTATTGAATCAATGCAAACTCTGAATAGTAAGGAGCTAACTCGCTTACTTTGCCACGATAACGACCGTCAACGGGCGAAATGGCGGTTAAAATTGATAATTCCATACTTAATTATAGATGATAAATGAGAAAGGAGAAAGGAGAGATATCCTTTCTCAATGCTCATTTATTAGGTTATTATAAGAATATTAATTGAGTAATAATGTAAATGGGTAATAAAACAACCAACGAGAATTTGAACATGTATCCAAAGAAACTTGGCATTTCAATTTTGTTTTGTTCTGCAATGGCTTTTACCATAAAGTTAGGTCCATTACCAATGTAGGTCATAGCACCAAAGAATACAGCACCCATCGAAATAGCTTTTAGTAGAATTTCTGGAATACCAGCAACAAATCCAGGTTCTGCTACAGGGTACAAACCTTGTGCTACACTGTGGAATGCCAAAGCAGTTGGAGCGTTGTCTAAGAACGAGCTAAGTGCACCCGTTGCATACACAAATTGCCAAGGTTCGGTTAATCCCATGCTGGGAGCATTCGCTTTTAAGAACAAAAGCGCAGGGGTCATGGTCGCAAAGATACCCAAGAATAGGGCAGCAACTTCCAAAATGGGGTCCCAAGAATAGTTGTTGTCTTTTCTAATTTGTTGTTTGGTTGTAAACCAAGAGGCAGCGATGATAAGTACCAATACAATTTCGCGCAAGAATTTCATGTACAAAGGTGCGTGGTAGCCAGTAGCTGCATCATCTGCCATGGCAGGAATGGTGCCTGGATTGATAAAGGCAACAGCGCACACAATGCCAATTAGGTACAAGAAGTTGATGTTTCCAGTAATTTTAATGCTCGATTGATTGTTGTTGTCTATGGTAATATCTTTGGGGTCTTCTTTTTTGTAGAAATAGGTATCTACCAAGAAGTAAACCAATAGCAACAAACCACCCGTTAGTAACCATTCGGGCCACATGTTCATGAACCAGGTAAATTCAGCACCTTTAAGGTATAGCAAGAACAATGGAGGGTCGCCAAGGGGAGTTAGCAAACCACCGCAGTTGGCTACGGCTGCAATAAAGAACAAAATGGTGTGTACTTTGTATTTGCGTTCTTTGTTGGTTTCAATTAGCAAACGAATTAGCAACATGGCAGCACCTGTCGTTCCCATGATCGAGGCTAATAGGTATCCAATGGTTAAAATGGTGGTGTTTACCATGGGTTTTGCCGCAATGTTACCACCAATGTGAATACCGCCTGTTACTACAAAGAGCGATCCCAAAAGGATAATAAAAGGAATGTAGTCGAACAAAAGTTGGTGTTCCAAGTCGTGTCCCATGCCATTCATGATTAAATAAATAGCGGTAGGGATACCCAATACCAACGATACAATAAGTTTGTTGCGGTTGTTTTCCCACCAATGCTCCATGAAAATGGGAGCAAGGGCAATGGTCAACAACATAATCGCAAATGGGATCAACGCCCATGCCGGAATAAGTGTTTCCATGATTGTTTAGTGTTTATTGTTTAATGATTGTCTTTTGTCTTTTGTCTTTTGTCGCTTGTCGTTTGTTGTTGATGAATCGCACAATCGTTTAATCGTTGATTTGCGGTTAATCGATTTAACGATTTAACATTCGGGTTGTCCGAATACTTTCGACTTGCGACTTGCGACTTTTGACTACTAAAATTGGATTGCTAATCCAATTTTAGTACCTCCATAAACGCTTTTTGTGGTACTTCTACCGTACCAATTTGTTTCATGCGCTTTTTACCTTTCTTTTGCTTTTCAAGCAACTTACGTTTACGCGATACGTCACCACCATAACATTTAGCGGTTACGTCTTTGCGCACCGGTTTAATGGTTTCGCGCGCAATAATTTTTGAGCCAATAGCTGCCTGAATAGCAATTTCAAATTGTTGGCGTGGTATCAATTCGCGCAATTTTTCGCACATACGGCGACCAATGGTTACCGCATTGTCAAAGTGGGTTAGGGTAGAAAGTGCATCCACGGGCTCGCCGTTTAGCAAAATATCCAATTTAATAAGGCGCGATGTCCTAAAACCATTCATGTGGTAATCGAACGATGCGTAACCCTTCGATATCGATTTCAGTTTATCGTAAAAGTCGAACACAATTTCGCCCATGGGCATGTCGTATATTAGCTCAATGCGGTTTGACGAAATGTATTCTTGTTTGATCAATTCGCCACGTTTGCCCAAACAAAGTGTCATAATTTGACCAATAAAATCGGTTTTGGTAATAATCGATGCGCGAATATAAGGCTCTTCTACGTGGTCAATTAGCATAACATCAGGCATGCCCGATGGGTTGTGCACCTCTAACTCTTCGCCTTTTTTGGTAAAGATACGATAAGGTACGTTTGGGACGGTGGTAATCACGTCCATGTTAAATTCGCGGTCTAAGCGCTCTTGCACAATCTCCATGTGCAGCATGCCCAAGAATCCGCAACGGAAACCAAAGCCCAAAGCAGCCGACGATTCGGCTTGGAAGGTAAGGGCTGCGTCGTTTAGTTGCAATTTTTCGATTGATGCACGCAAATCTTCAAAATCCTCAGTATTGATAGGATAGATGCCTGCGAAGACCATAGGTTTTACTTCTTCAAAGCCATCAATCGCATCTTTGCATCCGCCATTTACGTGGGTAATGGTATCGCCCACACGCACTTCTTTTGAGTTCTTAATGCCCGAAATAATGTAACCCACATCGCCACAAGAAAGGGTCTTTTTAGGTTCCATGTCTAAGCGTAAAACCCCAATTTCGTCGGCGTAATATTGCTTGCCCGTATTTACAAACTTAACAAAATCCCCTTGGTTAATGCTACCGTTTACAATTTTCATGTAGGTAATAATACCCCTAAACGAGTTAAATACCGAGTCGAAAATAAGGCATTGAAGCGGACCATTGGGGTCGCCTTTGGGTGGTTTGATGCGCTCTACAATGGCACGTAAAATTTCGGGAACACCCATGCCGGTTTTACCACTGGCACGAATAATTTCCTCGGGCTTGCAACCTAATAGTTCAACAATTTGGTCTTCTACCTCTTCGGGCATGGCGTTATCCATGTCCATTTTGTTCATAATGGGGATAATTTCCAAATCGTGCTCTATGGCCATGTAAAGGTTCGATATGGTTTGCGCTTGAATACCTTGTGTGGCATCTACAATGAGCAACGCCCCCTCGCAAGCGGCAATCGAACGCGACACCTCGTAGGCAAAATCGACGTGCCCCGGAGTGTCAATCAGGTTTAAGGTATATTTTTCGCCATCTAACACATAATCCATCTGAATGGCGTGGCTTTTAATGGTAATACCGCGCTCGCGCTCCAAGTCCATGTCGTCTAGCACTTGTGCTTGCAAGTCTTTGCCTGTTACCGTTCTGGTCTCTTCCAACAAACGGTCTGCCAAGGTGCTCTTACCATGGTCAATGTGTGCGATAATACAAAAGTTGCGTATATGTTTCATTTTGTCGTCTAATGTCGCTTTGCGACGACTAATCGACTACGTGTTGATGAACGAATGTGAATAATCGACTAATCGGCAAATCGATTTATTGCTAATAATTATCTTGTTTTGGGCTGGTCGATGCCCTTGCTATTGTAATAATCTTCTAAGTGGTGGTTAAATTCTACTTTGTCCATGCCTTGCCATGAGCGTACCAAATCGGTAATATCTTCAAATTCCATGGTTACTTTTCGGCGTGGGAAAAATAATTTCCATGCGTTAGTAAACATGGTCGGGAAGATAGGGGGTGTGCCTTTGCGACCATATCGGCTGGTGCTACTGCCCCAAAGTCCTCTAATTTTTACGCCAATGACACGGGTTTCTTCGGGTAGTTGTTGTGCAATGGTATGTGCCATATTTCTGCCACCCATGCTTTCTTTGCCATCGGATGTACAATGTCCCGATGGGTAAAAAATAACGGTTCTGCCTGCTTTGAGTGCATCGTAGCACAAGCCGTTTAGCTGTTTGGCTTGCTCTAATCCATTTCTGCTTTTGCGCAAATTAGGAACGCTGATGCTATCGAATACGCCCAAAATGCTTCTGAAAACACTGTTGGCGAAAAACCTTTCGTCCACAAAAGGTTGTAAAGGATAGTTGTATAATTCAGAAAACAACAACATCGGGTCGATAACAGCCATGTGAGTAGGCCATACCAGTTTGCTGCCAGGTTGGTCTAAGCATGCTGTATTTACCAATGTTACTTTGTAGCGCATGCGAAACAAAGTTCTAAAAAACAAACAAACTCTTGTACGTTTATCTGGAAATTTAGCCATAATCGTCGCAATTTACAATTAGAGGGCAAATTTAGTAAAAAATGGAGAATTGAGAAAGGAGAAAAGAGATTTTTTACTCGCAACTTTTGACTTTTGACTTTATTCGCTTCGCTCATGAAGTCAGGCTGCGGTTCGGCAATCCGAATAAATTCGATTGCGCTCACCTTGCACTGACTTTTGACTTTCGACTTTGGATTTTTGACTTTTTTTGCTATCTTTGCGACCTAATTAACTACTATAAGCATTATGGGAGGCTTTTTTGGTGCCATTTCTAAAAAGAATTGTTTGTCGGACGTATTTTACGGAACGGACTATAATTCACACCTTGGCACACGTCGTGCCGGTATGGCAACATATTCGCCAGAATATGGCATGAAACGCACCATTCACAACATCGAAGGTGCGTATTTTCGTTCAAAATTTGAGGATGGTTTGCCTAAATTTGGAGAACCTACATCGGGAATCGGTGTGATTAGTGATACCGATGCGCAGCCCGTTATCATACAGTCTCACTTGGGACGTATGGCGGTTGTAACGGTGGCACGTATCGATAATTTTGACGAGATAGAACAATACTTGCTCGATAACAAACATCACTTTACCGAGTTTAGTGGAGGCAAAACCAATCAAACCGAGATGATAGCCATCCTTATCTCCGAAGGTAAAACTTTAGAAGATGGGGTAAAGCACATGTTCGAAAAAATTAAAGGTTCTTGCTCGTTGCTTATTTTGCACGAAGATGGTACGATTTATGCCGTGCGTGATAAATTAGGACGTACTCCTATTATATTGGGTAGAAAAGAGGGGGCAGTAGCTGTTTCGAGCGAGTCGAGTGCTTTTCATAATTTAGGTTACGATTTAGACTACTTTGTAGGACCTGGCGAGATAGTTAAACTTACCGCCGATGGTTGGACACAAGTGCGTCCCGCAGGCGATAAAATGCAAATTTGTTCGTTCTTCTGGGTTTATTTTGGATTCCCATCGTGTGATTACGAAGGCATCAATGTCGATACAGTACGTTGTGCAATGGGCGAAGAATTGGGCAAAAACGACGATACCGAAGCTGATTTTGTATGTGGTATTCCAGACTCAGGCATTGGTCATGCTATTGGCTATGCCATTGGTCGTAAAATTCCTTACAAACGTGGTATCTTAAAATATACGCCTACCTGGCCTCGTAGTTTTACCCCTGCGCATCAATCCATGCGTAGCTTGGTGGCAAAAATGAAATTGTTGCCCAATCGACAAATGTTGGAAGGTCAACGAGTGGTGTTCCTTGACGACTCCATTGTACGTGGAACACAACTAAAAGGCAACTCGCAAATGATGTTTAATTGTGGTGCTAAAGAAATCCACATGCGCATTGCTTGTCCTCCTATGATTTATTCGTGCCGTTACCTTAACTTTTCCTCAACACAGAACGACTTGGAATTGATTACTCGTAGCATCATCGAGCAGTTAGAAGGTAGTCACGACAAAAATTTACATGAATACGTCGATCCTGCATCGCCCAAATACCAACAAATGGTAGAAATTATGCGCCAACGTTTTGGAATGACATCGCTCAAATTCAATACGGTGGAAGATTTAATTAAAGCGATTGGATTGCCCAAAGAAAAAGTATGTACACACTGCTTTGACGGCAGCAGCTATTACTAAAGGTCGCGACCTTTAGGGTAAGTCGGTTATTTGGTTATTCGGTGATTTGGTATGTTAATACAATGCTAAATCATGATGATAAAAATCAGACTTGCCTGTTTTTTAAAATAATAATTTGAGCGAAGCGAATCAAATCATCGATTCACCGACTCACCGATTCACCAAAAATAATATGTTTGAATCTCTTTCGGAACGTTTAGAGCGTTCGTTTAAAATTTTAAAAGGCGAGGGTAAAATTTCGGAAATTAATGTTGCCGAAACCCTAAAAGACGTGCGTAAAGCATTGTTGGATGCCGACGTAAACTACAAAACTGCCAAAACTTTTACCGATACCGTAAAAGCCAAAGCGTTGGGTATGGATGTAATCCATTCGTTAAAACCCCAACAACTCATGGTCAAAGTGGTGCACGACGAATTAACCGCTTTGATGGGTGGTACACATTCCGACTTGCAACTAACAGGTTCTCCTTCGGTTATTTTAATGGCAGGTTTGCAAGGTTCTGGTAAAACTACCTTTACGGGTAAGTTAGGTAACTTGCTAAAAAATAAAAAAGGACGTAAACCTTTGTTGGTAGCATGCGACGTGTATCGTCCTGCTGCTATCGAACAATTAAAGGTGTTGGGCGAGCAATTGTCCATTCCTGTTTATTCCGAAATTGATAGCAAAAATCCAGTTCAAATTGCTCAAAACGCTATCGCCAAGGCAAAAAAAGACGGCAACGATGTTGTGTTGGTCGATACAGCAGGTCGTTTGGCTGTAGATGAAGTCATGATGAACGAAATTGCAGCCATCAAAGCCGCTATCAATCCCCACGAAATTTTGTTTGTGGTCGATTCGATGACAGGTCAAGATGCTGTAAATACTGCCAAGGAATTTAACGACCGATTGGACTTTACGGGTGTTGTATTGACCAAATTAGATGGTGATACCCGCGGTGGTGCAGCACTTTCTATTCGTTCGGTAGTAGAAAAACCCATCAAGTTTGTGGGTGTAGGCGAAAAAATGGATGCGCTTGACGTGTTCCACCCTTCGCGTATGGCAGACCGTATTTTGGGCATGGGCGACATTGTGTCGTTGGTAGAAAAAGCCCAAGAACAATACGACGAAGAAGCAGCTCGCAAGATGTCTAAAAAAATCGCTCAAAATCAATTTGGTTTTGACGATTTCTTGGAACAAATTCAGCAAATCAAAAAAATGGGCAACATGAAGGATCTTATCTCGATGATTCCTGGCGTAGGTAAGGCCCTAAAAGATGTAGATATTAAGGACGATGCCTTTAAACATATCGAGGCTATTATTCAATCTATGACACCCCATGAACGTTCTAATCCACAGATACTTAATTCATCGCGCAAGCAACGTATTGCCACGGGTAGTGGTAGAACCATCCAAGAGGTAAATCGATTAATTAAACAATTTGACGATATGCGCAAAATGATGCGCATGGTACAAAATAATCGTGGCAAAATGCCTTTTAAACGTAGATAATAAAAGTCGCAAGTCGCAAGTCAAAAGTCAGTAGGGACGCACGGCTCGTGCGTCCGCAACGAAGCGAACAAAGTCAAAAGTCCAACTTTTACCGATTAGTCGATTCGTCGATTAGTCGATTAGTCAATCAAATCACCGAATAACCAAATCACCGAATCACCGATGAATATAATCGACGGAAAAGCAACAGCACAGCAAATTAAGGCAGAAATTGCTGCCGAAGTAAAAGAAATAGTAGCAGCTGGAGGAAAACAACCTCATTTAGCTGCCGTATTAGTAGGTCACGATGGTGGTAGCGAAACTTACGTAGCTGCTAAATGCAAAGCATGCGAGGAATGTGGTTTTAAATCTACCTTGATTCGCTACGAAGCCGATGTTACCGAGCAAGAATTATTGGCGTGCATCGATCGTCTAAACAAGGACGAAGATATTGATGGTTTTATCGTACAATTGCCATTGCCAAAACATATATCGGAACAAAAAATTATAGAAGCCATTGATTATCGCAAAGATGTGGACGGATTTCATCCTATCAACGTAGGCAGAACCTCCATTGGTCTTCCTGCTTTTGTTTCGGCAACTCCTGCTGGTATTTTGGAACTACTTAAACGGTATAACATCGAAACCGATGGAAAACATTGTGTTGTGTTGGGTCGTAGCAACATCGTTGGCAAACCAGTTGCATCGCTTATGATGCAAAAAGGATACCCTGGCAATGCTACCGTAACCGTTTGTCACAGCCGTTCAAAGGATTTGAAGGAACAATGCCTCAAAGCCGACATTATTATTGCTGCTTTGGGTAGCCCCGAATTTGTCACAGCTGATATGATTAAAGAAGGTGCTGTTATTGTCGATGTTGGTACAACGCGTGTTCCTTCTACACAAACCAAATCAGGTTTTAAATTAACGGGCGATGTTAAGTTTGCCGAAGTAGCACCCAAATGTTCGTACATTACTCCCGTTCCTGGTGGAGTAGGTCCTATGACTATTTGCTCCTTGATGGTAAATACCCTTCACGCTGGTAAAAAAACGTATTATAAATAGTCGCTTTGCAAGCAAAGCTCCGACAAATCGGTTAATCGGTCAATCGGTTAATCGATTTTTTTACTTAAAACAAATTATCACTCAAGTTAATTTCGATTCGTCGATTCCCCGATTAGTCGATTAGTCAAAAAAAATGAATCAATTTGAATTATTAGGTCTCCATCCTGATATTGTATCGGGAATTGCCGAAATAGGATTTGAAACACCGTCGCCCATTCAAGCGGCGGTTATTCCGTTTGTATTGAACCACTCGCAAGACATTGTAGGCTTGGCGCAAACAGGTACAGGCAAAACAGCCGCTTTTGGTTTGCCCATGTTGCATTTAACCGATGTAAAAAAATCGGTTGTTCAATCGTTAGTATTGGCACCAACTCGCGAATTGTGTGTACAAATAGCCAGCGAATTGCGCAAATATAGTTCTAAGATGGAGTCTATTCGCATAGTAGCAGTGTATGGTGGAGAGGATATCAGAAAACAACTTAAAGAGTTGGATCAAACACCCCATATTTTGGTGGCTACTCCGGGTAGGTTGATGGACTTGATGCGTCGTGGAAAGGTATCGCTATCTCAAATCAATTATTTGGTATTAGACGAAGCAGACGAAATGCTCAACATGGGGTTTGTAGAAGATATTACCGAAATTTTGCAACAAACTCCGCAAACAAGGCGTACCTTGTTGTTTTCGGCAACCATGCCTGCCGAAATTGCCAAAATTGCCCAAAACTACATGCACGATGCACAGGAAATTGCCGTGGGTAAACGAGGCGAAGCAGCTCAAAATGTAGAGCACTATTATGTGCTAACTAAAGATACTGTCCGCTACGAGGTGTTAAAACGCGTATTGGACTATTATCCTGATATTTATGGTATTGTGTTCTGCCGTACTCGTATGGAAACCAAAGAAGTGGCAGAAAAATTGATGGTTGATGGCTATAATGCCGATGCTTTGCATGGCGATTTGTCGCAAACGCAACGCGATGCGGTAATGAATAAATTCAGAATCAAGCACTTGCAGATATTAGTAGCTACCGATGTGGCGGCTCGTGGTTTGGATGTGAATGATTTGACCCATGTTATTCATTACGTATTGCCCGACGATAAAGAAACTTATACACACCGTAGTGGTCGTACGGGTAGGGTAAACAAAGAAGGTATGTCCATTGCCTTGGTAACGCCTCGCGAAAAAATGTCGATTAAGTCGATCGAAAAAGCCATTAAACGCGAATTTAAACCCATGGAAATTCCAACGGGCATGGCTGTGTGTCAACGACAATTGGTGTATATGCTAACACAAATGGGGCAGGTTTCGATGCATCCCAAGTTGCATAAACTATTACCCGATGCTTTGGAAATGCTCAAAGAAGTAAGCAAAGAAGAGTTGATAGCCCAGCTTATTTCGCTCAAATTTAATCCGCTCTTGACGTATTACGAGAATGCCGTCGATTTGCAAGCCATGATGCGAAAAGAGCCCAAAGAAGAGGTAAAATTGTCTCGCAGAGAAAGGCGCATTGCGGATAAAGGCGATACGTTGCGCTTAAAAATCAACCGAGGCAAAAACGATAAAATGGACCCACGCCGTTTGTTGGGGCTTATCAACGATGTTGTAGGCGATCGTAGTCTTTCTATTGGCGATATTGATATTTCCTCTAAATTTACCTTTTTTGATGTTCCGAAAAGCGCAGTAGAGCAGGTGATGGTTGCTTTTCAAACCAGTAAACGTGCTCGTGGCGTTCAAATAGGCCTGGTTAAAGGCACGCAAGGTTCAAAAGAAAGGAGAGTTGATAAAGGAGAAAGGAGAATTGAGAAAGGAGAAAGGAGAAAGTTGCGAGTAAGCGAGCGCAGAAGCAAGTGAAACTTGATTATGCCGAGCGTGAGCAACTTATTACATGATTTTAGGCATCGGTTCAGCATAACCCATGTAAACATGGTTTCTGCATTCACCTCGCACTAAAATTCATGAGGGCGAAGCCCGAGTAAAGGAGAGGTAATCGTTAAATCGCATAAACGCCTAAACGAATAACCGCCTCACCAAATCACCAGAGCGAAGCGATATTGAATCACCGCCTCACCAAATCACCAGAGCGAAGCGATATTGAATCACCGTATCACCAAAAAAATATTGCAGTCCACACATGGATTGCAATATTTTTTTATATATTTGTAGTCCTTATATCGCAGAAAAACGGAAATATGGCAAAAAAACAAAAATCGAAAAAGAAAATAAGATGGATACTGTGGCTGTGGATGTTGCTTGTTTCCGGAATTTTGTCGGTTGCACTGCTTTTTGTGCTTATTGCTCACGGTGTTATCGGATATATCCCTGATATCGAAGAACTTCAAAATCCCAAAAACAAATATGCCTCCGAACTTTATACTTCTGATGGGGTTATTTTTGGTCGATATTTTTACGGTAAAAACAACCGTGTGGCAGTAGAGTATTCCACCATTTCGCCGTATTTAATTCAAGCCTTGCAAGCTACCGAAGACATTCGTTTTTATGATCACTCTGGCATTGATGGTCGTTCGTTGTTTCGTGCCATTGTCAAACGCGGTATCATGGGGCAAAAAAGTGCTGGCGGCGGTAGTACCATTACACAACAGTTAGCCAAATTATTATACTCACCTACAGCCGAAAATATTTTTCAGCGTGCGCTTCAAAAACCAATCGAATGGGTTATTGCTGTTCAATTGGAACGATACTATACCAAAGAAGAAATCATGACGATGTATTTTAATCAGTTTGATTTCTTAAACAATGCCGTAGGTATCAAATCGGCAGCTCAAATTTATTTTAACACCACGCCCGATAAATTGAATTTGGAACAATCTGCTATGTTGGTAGGTATGTTGCAAAATCCTTCGTACTACAACCCACGTCGTTTTGTGGAACGTACTACCGAACGTCGCAATACGGTGTTGAGCCAAATGCAAAAGTACGAATTTATCACCCCCGAGCAATGTGATTCGCTTCAACAAATCCCCATCGAGTTAGAATTCCGCTCAAGTGACCACAAAGCCGGTATTGCGCCCTATTTCCGCGAATATTTGCGTCAAATTATGACGGCAAAAGAGCCAAAACGTAAGAATTATGCTTCTTGGCAAGACCAAAAATTTAAAGAAGATTCTTTGGCGTGGAAAACCAATCCTTTGTTTGGTTGGTGCAATAAAAATCGCAAGCCAGACGGAAGCAACTATAGCTTATACACAGATGGGTTGCGTATTTATACCACCATCGATTCGCGCATGCAAACTTATGCCGAACAAGCTGTAGAAGAGCATGTTTCGGGCTATTTGCAAACGGCATTCTTTAAAGAAAAACGCAAAAAATCGTATGCTCCATTCTCTAATAAAGTGACCAAGTCGGAAATCAATGCTATTTTGGAGCGTACCAAACGTCAGTCCGAACGTTATTTAAAAATGCGTCGTGCTGGCATATCGCAGGCAGAAATCGATAAGGTATTTAAAACACCCGTTGAAATGTCTATTTTTAACGGAAAACAATACGTAGATACGGTTTTGTCGCCTATGGATTCCATCCGTTGGGATAAATATTTCTTGCGCTGCGGATTTATGTCGATGAATCCGATTAACGGACACGTAAAAGCGTATGTGGGTGGTCCTAATTTTTCGGCTTTTCAATACGATATGGTAACACAAGGAAAACGTCAAGTAGGTTCGACCATCAAACCTTATTTATACACCTTGGCGATGGAAGAGGGCATGGAACCCTGCTCTTTGGTGCCCAATATTCAACCTACATTCTATTTGGATAATGGCGATGTATGGGCTCCACGCAACGAATCGACCAAGAAAATAGGCGAAATGGTCACTTTGCGATGGGCATTGTCGCAATCGAACAACTGGATTTCGGCTTACCTGATTCGTGAATTTAGCCCCCAATCTTTGGTAAAATTGATGCATTCGTTTGGCATTATGAGTTACTTAGATCCTGTTGTCTCGTTGTGTTTGGGACCCGCCGAAGTGTCAGTTAAAGAAATGGTCGATGCTTATACTACCTTTGTTAATAAAGGTATTCGTGTTGAACCCATGTATGTTACCCGCATCGAAGATAATCGTGGAAATATTTTGGCACAATTTACCCCTCAAATGTTTGAGATTATCAGCGAAGAAACATCCTATAAGATGCTGGCTATGTTGCAGGCAGTAATTAACGAAGGAACGGGTATTCGTTTGCGCTATCGCTATCAGTTTAAAGGCGAAATAGGAGGTAAAACAGGAACCACGCAAAACAACTCGGATGGTTGGTTTATCGGCGTAACCCCCGAATTGGTATCTGGCTCGTGGGTAGGAGGCGAAGACCGCTCCATTCACTTTGATAGCATGAAAGAAGGCCAAGGTGCCTCTATGGCATTGCCTATTTGGGCGTTGTACATGAAAAAAGTGTATGCCGATAGCACGCTCGGATATGTGGATACCACCCGTTTTGATATTCCCGAAGAATACCTAAAACAATACAAATGCGACGAATTGCCCAGTGCAAACAACAGCGCATCCGACGATATTTTTGGATTTTAAAAACACCATTAAATAAAATAGATTATGAAAATTCACTTCAGTATTAAGTACTTTACCCAATGGGGTCAAAACATGGCCATCGTAGGTAATTTACCTCAATTGGGAGCGAACGACCCTTCTAAGGCAGTTTTCATGAACTTCCAATGGAAAGAAAATTGGTCGTATGTAGTGGATATCAATGCCACCGAACCTTTTGAGTTAAATTATCGTTATCTTTTAAAAGATAATAACGGATTGGATAACTTTGAGTGGGGAACAGACCGTGCTATTATGGTTGATCCTGCTGCTCAAACCGACTTGTATTTGTGCGATACTTGGAACAATCCAGGCGCCATCGAAAACGTCTTTATGACTTCGCCTTTCCAAGATGTATTGCTAAAAGATAATTTCATCCCCGTAAAAGCTTCTTTAAAGAAAAAATACACCCACATTTTCCGCGTTAAAGCACCTTTGCTAAAAAAAGGCGAAGGCTTGTGCTTGGTGGGTAATGTAAAAGCGTTGGGTGCATGGGATGGCGCTAAATGCCTACCCATGAGCAACGAAAATTCTCCATGGTGGAGCGTAAAAGTAGATTTGTCTAAAACCAAAGAAGAAGGCGTTAGCTACAAATATGCTATCTACGATTTAGAAGATAAAACCTTCCGTTATTTTGAAAATGGTCCCGACCGTTATGCGCCTGTAACCGGCGACGGAAAAGCGCTTACCATGATAACCGATTGCTTTGCTAACTTCTACAACCAATCGTTCCACGGTGCTGGTGTAGGTATTCCTGTATTTAGTATTCGTACCAAAGATAGCTTTGGTGTGGGCGATTTTGGCGATATCAAATTGTTGGTAGATTGGGCTGCTAAAGTGGGCTTAAAATTGATTCAATTGTTGCCACTTAACGATAGCAACGGTACGCACAGCATGGCAGACGTATTGCCCTACGCAGCTATTACCGCATTTGGTCTTAATCCCTTGTTCTTGAATCTATTAAAAATGGGTAAACTATCGGACGAAAACCCATTGATGCAAGAATATTACAGCAAACAACAAGCCCTAAATGCATCTCCATTGGTAGAATTTATGGACGTTATCGGCTATAAATATGCTTACGCTAATGCCCTTTACTACCAAGAAAAAGAACAATTCTTAAACAGCCCCGAGTTTAAACAATATTTTGAAGATAATAAATCGTGGTTGGTAGCTTATTCGGCATTCTGCGCTATGCGCGACGAATTTGGTACTTCTGATTATACCAAATGGGGCGAATATGCCGTATATAGCCAAGAAAAAGTACAACAATACATCGACTCGCACTACGACCAAGTGGCTGTTAACTACTTTATTCAATACCACTTGCACGTACAATTGTTAGAAGCTACTCAATACGCTCACCAAAATGGTATCATTGTAAAAGGTGATATTCCAATTGGTGTTAATCGCAATGGGGTAGATACATGGGTAAATCCCGAACTATTCAACATGGATATGCAAGCCGGTGCTCCACCTGATATGTTTGCTATTAAAGGTCAAAACTGGGAACTTCCTACCTACAATTGGGAAAAAATGGAAGAAACAGGCTTTGCTTGGTGGCGTGATCGTTTTGCTCAAATGAGCCGCTATTTTGATACCTTCCGTGTCGATCATATTTTGGGATTCTTCCGCATTTGGCAAATT
>CALDQH010000085.1 GCA_937911935.1 uncultured Bacteroidales bacterium
CCAAAGACTAACAATAATTCAAATAAAAAGAAAAAGAACAAAAACAAAAAGAAAAACAAATAACTGGAAGATGAATATTTGAAAGGAATAAAATCTTATTATGGAAGATTTTAAATCATTTTTAAATAAGGTTTAGCATTTTTATAGTAGCCTTAATCGCCGCCGCCGTTTGGTCGGCATCCAGACCGTTGGTTTTGATAATTTTGCCGTTTAGGTTCCAAGTAATAAGGGTTTGTACAAAGGCACTGGTACGCCCACCGGGAGGAATGGTAACGGTATAGTCAGACAAAACAGGATGTGGCATATTTAGTCGCTCGTAAATTTTCCAAAGCGCTTTCATAAAGGCATCGTACTGACCTTCGCCCACCGACGATTCTTGGTACACTTCGCCATCGATTTGCACCGATACATTGGCTACAGGTTTAAGCCCTTGGGCTACCGAAAGCGAATAATTGAGAACTTTTACCTTTTCTACAATGTTTTCGCTTTTTAGAATATCCGATACAATATAGGGTAAATCGTAGGTAGTAACTTGTTGTTTTTGATCGCCCAATTGGATGATGCGTTCGGTAATTTTTTTCATGTTTTCATCGTCCAATTCAATACCCAAAGCACGCAAATTTTGTCGAATATTGGCTTTGCCAGATGTTTTTCCGAGGGCATATTCTCGCTCACGACCAAAACGTTCGGGCAACAGAGAATTGCAGTATAAATTGCTCTTTAAATCGCCATCGGCATGTACCCCTGCCACTTGCGTAAAGACACTTTCGCCTACAATGGGTTTGTTAGCAGGCACACGGATGGCCGAATAGGTTTCGACAATTTTACTGATGCGATTAATTTCTTTTTCGTTGATATTGGTAGATAAGCCTAATTGATCGTGCAGTACAGCAACCACACTCGAAAGTGGTGCATTTCCAGCTCTTTCGCCCAACCCGTTAATGGTAACGTGTACACACTGAATACCTGCCTGAACTGCGGCAAAAACGTTGGCCACCGCCAAATCGTAATCGTTGTGTGGATGAAAATCGAACAGCAATTCGGGATAGCGTTCTATCATTTGTCGGCAAAAAGATGCGGTTTCGGATGGATTTAATACCCCCAACGTATCGGGCAACATAAAACGACGGATAGGCAAAGAGCGCAACGCATCGACCAAAGCAAATACATAGTCGGGGCTATTTTTCATACCGTTACTCCAGTCTTCCAAATACACATTGATACCAACACCCCACTCGTGCGCCAACGTAACCACCTGGGTTATATCGGCAATATGCTCTTCGGGTTTCTTGCCCAATTGCATGGTGCAATGCTTGTGCGAACCTTTACAAAGCAAGTTCATCACTTTAACACCTGCATTTTTTACCCATTCGAGCGATACTTGACCATCTACAAACCCCAAAACCTCTACCTTATCTTCGTAGCCATTTTGAGCTGCCCAACGTGCAATATTACGTACCGTTTCAAATTCTCCGTCCGACACACGTGCCGAAGCTACTTCGATGCGATCGACGCGCAAATCTTCGAGCAACAGACGAGCTATCGCCATTTTTTCTTGTTTTGCGAACGATACCCCAGAGGTTTGTTCGCCATCACGTAAAGTTGTATCTAGTAGGGTTATCATAATTACGTTTAGTCGTTTAGTCGTTGTTCGTATGCTTCTATTTTATCTTTGTTGGCAAGTAGGTAGTCGATATCGTCGTAACCATTTAAGAAACAGGTCTTTTTATAGGCGTTAATAGCAAACGATTCTACCCTGCCCGTTGCATTGTTGGTGAGGGTTTGCGCTTGCAAACACAAAGATAAGGTTGCATCGGGATTTTTGGCAATGCTATCGAAAATTTCAGCCAAAAAATCGTCGGAAACTACCACAGGCAGCACTCCATTGTTCATGGCATTATTTTTGAAAATATCGGCAAAAAAACTCGAAACCACTACCCTAAAACCGTAATCGGCAATGGCCCATGCGGCATGTTCACGACTCGATCCCGAACCAAAGTTTTTTCCTGCAACCAAAATGCAACCTTGGTAGGTAGGATTATTCAAAACGAACGATGCGTTAGGCGTTCCATCTTTTTGGTAGCGCCAATCGTAAAATAAGTTGTTACCAAAGCCCTCTTTGGAGGTGGCTTTTAAAAAGCGCGCTGGCACAATTTGGTCGGTATCTACGTTTTCTAACGGTAGAGGCACGCAAGTTGATGTTATGTTGTTTATTTTTTCCATTGGTTTGTCATTTATTATTTTTCGGTCCCTGAGCCTGTCGAAGGGCCCGAAAGGACATTTTTATTTTTAGATAAATCAGGTAATTTTTCAAATTTCTCTTTTATCAGAGCCTCTTTTTTCTTTCTACTCCAACCTTGTATTTGTTTCTCTCTATAAAAAGCTTCTGACATTTCACTAAATTCTTCAAAATATAATAATTTAATAGGACGATGTTTTTGTGTATAATTTGAACCTTCTCCTGAAAAGTGTTGTTCTAATCTTAACTCTAAATTATTGGTACTACCTGTATAGTAACTTCCATCAGAACACAATAATATGTAAACATATCCTTTCATATATCATATTTTATAATTAGTGCAGGGCCCTTCGACAGGCTCAGGGACCGCACTTAATTAACATATTTGACATTAGTACTTTTATAATTTTCCTTCAATTGCAACTCTTGCGGCGGTAAGTGGTGAAGCGAGGATGGTACGTGCTCCTGGGCCTTGTCGTCCTTCAAAATTACGATTACTGGTAGAAACAGCATATTTTCCAGCTGGAATTTTATCGTCGTTCATGGCTAAACATGCAGAGCAACCAGGCTCACGCAATTCAAAACCTGCTTCGGTTAGGATAGCTAAAATACCTTCGTCGATAATTTGTTGACGCACTTTCCACGAGCCCGGTACCAACCAGGCTACTACATCGGGATGTTTCTTTTTGCCTTTTACCACCGATGCAAAAGCCCTAAAGTCTTCTATCCTACCATTGGTACAGCTACCCAAGAATACATAATCTATTTTATGTCCAACAAGCGACTGCCCTGGCTTAAAGCCCATGTAATCCAAGGCTTTTTGAAACGACAATCGTGCTTCTGGTGCTATCTCATCCAACATCGGAATGGTATCGTTTATACCCATACCCATGCCTGGATTAGTTCCGTAGGTAATCATTGGCTGTATTTGTGCTGCATCAAAGGTAATTTCTTTATCAAAAACAGCACCATCGTCGGTACGCAAGGTGCGCCAGTATTCCACAGCCTTATCCCACTCTTCGCCTTGGGGAGCAAACTCCCTGCCTTTTAAGTAAGCAAAGGTGGTTTCATCGGGTGCTACCATGCCTCCACGAGCCCCCATTTCGATGGATAGGTTGCAAAGGGTTAAACGCCCTTCCATGCTCATATTTTCGACAACAGGACCTGCGTATTCTACAAAATAACCCGTTGCACCACCTGTACCCAACTGAGCAATCATGTAAAGCGCCACGTCTTTGGGACAAACACCTGGTTTCAACTCACCATTAAAGGTAATACGCATGGTTTTTGGACGCGACTGAAAAACACATTGCGACGCCAACACCATTTCTACCTCTGATGTACCTATGCCAAACGCCAAGGCTCCCAATGCACCGTGGGTAGATGTATGCGAATCGCCACAAACAATGCTCATGCCAGGTAGCGAAAGGCCGTTTTCGGGACCTACCACATGAATAACCCCATTTTTAGCGTGTCCCATGGGGAAATATTGCACCCCAAAATCGCGTGCATTTTTATCCAACGCATCTACCTGCTTTTTTGAAACAGGGTCGGCAATTGGCTGATCCTGATGTTGGGTTGGTATGTTATGATCGGGCATACACGTTACCTGAGCAGGTCTGAACACAGGTAAACCACGTTTGCGCAAACCATCAAAGGCTTGTGGTGAGGTTACCTCGTGGCAATACATACGGTCGATGTACAATTGTGTAGGGCCATCTTCTACCTGGGTTACCACGTGAGCGTCCCAGAGTTTATCAAATAAAGTTGCTACGCAACGGTTATTCGGCAATTCGGTTATTTGGAGAGTTGATGTTTCTCGTATCATGAATTTGTTTACAGCGCTGATGTAAGACTCGATTGAGGCAACTACAATGTCGGTATGGGCTCCAAAACCATAATATACTTTACCACCATGTAGAATTTGCATGTGTACCTTACCCATATCATCACTACCCTTGCTAATCGACTGAATGGTAAATTCTTGCAACACCATGTCGCGCTTGATAATTTGTTTAAGTGCGTTGATACCCGCATCGACAGGACCATTACCTTCGGCTTTGGCACATTGTACCTTGCCAAACACCTTTAAGCAAAGGTCTGCCTTGGCATTCGCATTTTTGTCAGAAACAATGGTAAGCGACTCCAATTGAATCGGTTTGCCTGCATTTTGCTCGTTGCCTGCCAATACCAATACATCGTCGTCTGTAATTTCTTTTTTCTTGTCTGCCAATGCCAAAAACTGTTTGTACACCTCATCTAAACGTTCTTTGGTCAATTGAATGCCCAACGACTGCAAACGGTGTTTAAGAGCTGCCCTGCCACTGCGGGCGGTTAGTACGATGGAGTTATCGTCAATGCCCACGGCTTTGGGGTCGATAATTTCGTAGGTTTGTATGTTTTTAAGTACACCGTCTTGGTGTATGCCCGACGAATGCGCAAACGCATTGCGACCTACAATGGCTTTGTTTGCCTGAATGGGCATGTTCATCAAGTTGGAAACCATGCGCGATGTAGCCATTATTTTGGTGCTATCGATGCCCGTTTCTATGTCCAAATGTTTGTGGCATTTTAGAATCATGGCAATTTCTTCGAGCGATGTATTGCCTGCACGCTCGCCTACACCGTTTATGGTTACTTCTACCTGACGCGCACCATTTAAAATACCCGCCATGGTATTGGCAGTTGCCATGCCCAAATCGTTGTGGCAATGGGTAGATATGATAGCCCGGTCTATATTGCTAACGTTATTTACCAAATAGGCAATTTTTTCGCCGTACTGGTGAGGCAAACAATAGCCCGTGGTATCGGGAATGTTCACTACCGATGCACCAGCCTTAATAACCGCCTCTACCACACGCGCCAAATATTCGTTATCGGTACGGCCCGCATCCTCGCAGTAAAATTCCACTTCATCTACAAAATTGCGTGCGTATGCAACCGCTTCTACGGCACGGCGCAGAATGTCTTCTTGGTTTGAATTAAACTTGTATTTTATGTGATAATCAGACGTGCCAATACCGGTATGAATACGCTTGCGTTTGGCATATTTCAAAGCCTCTACCGCCACATCAATATCGGTTTTGATGCCACGGGTAAGCGCACAAATAACGGGAGCAGAAACGGCTTTGGAAATTTCTTCCACCGAATTAAAATCGCCAGGACTTGACACTGGGAATCCTGCTTCTATTACATCCACGCCAAGGGCTTCAAGGGCTTTTGCCACCTGAATTTTCTCTACGGTATTAAGTTGACAACCAGGCACTTGCTCGCCATCGCGAAGGGTTGTGTCGAAGATGTATAATCTGTTGGACATATTTTGAATTGTTGAATTGTTTAGGCGTTTATTCGTTTAGTCGTTTAGTTGTTGACGAATCGACGAATTTTGCGAGTAAGCGAGTGGAGAGAAAGCTTGCTTTCTATCCCAAGCGAGAGCAAAATCAGGAGCGAAGCGACTAATCGGTTCTTTCTTATCCTATTATTCTTATTTTAAAAGAGAAAGTTCGAGGCGATTACCTTACTTACTCCATTTTTTCATGATTTTTAAATGAGGAATTTCTAGGCGTGCGAAGCATAAGAAACCGGAGTTTACTTGGGTAAATGAGGATTTCGAATGCGAGCAACAACGAGGAAATTACCGTTTAAAATATGAATAAAAAAAGAACCTTGCTGCTAGGAGGCAAGCAAGGTTCATATTATTGTTTCAACATTATACATACCAAACTTACCTCCACGTGCATTGCAAGCGAATAATAATGTTTAGAATAATAATGTTAGCGATGTTGAACATATCTTTTTGTGTTTTCTGATTGCAAATGTATCGTTTTTCTTTTAGTTAGGCAACAAATTATTAAAAAAATTACAGAAAAATTTACAAACTCAAAAATGGCTATACCCCTAAAACAATATCTGCATCTATGTTTAATACCTCACTAATTTTTCTTGCAACCGAAAGCGTTGGTTCTACTTTACCATTTAAATACTCACTAACCCTTGATGGACTAATGCCTAACTTTTCTGCCAATTTTTTTTGATTTAATCCCATTTCGTACATACGAAGCTTAATTACCTCTATCAACGTAGGTTTGCCTATGGCAAAATGTTCGTCTGAGTAATCTGCCACTAAATTAGAAAGCAAGTCTAATTCAATGTACTGAGGGCTATATGTAGGGGTATCTTCATTTACAACTTGTAGCAATTCTTCTACACGCTCTACCGCCCAATCGTATTGTTGTTTTGTTTCTATCTTGGTCATTATTATATATTTTGTATGTCCGAAATTTTATCATATTCTGCATGCGTACCAATAAATCGAATGTACACAAATTGCGGTGTAAATCTTATAATAGCAATTAAACGATAATCATTACCTTTTATGTTAAACACATACCTACCATTGCCTACAGCATCTACCGAGTTAAATATTGCTTTGATATCGGCAAACGAATGCCATTCTGCCCGTTTAACTTTTTCCACCCAATCTTGTAATGCGGTTCTGCTTGCTGGATGTTTTTCTATGTAATCTTTTAGAGTTTTCTCTGTAAAAATACGCATAAAGATACGTCCATTAAGGTTGAAGCAAAGATATAAACTCCACTTTATATTTCCAAATTATAGAATATTATTTTGAAACACAAAACAACACTACCAATAATCTAATTGATTAACACGCTGATTTACAGCATAACCTCGTAGCAAATATTCTTTCAATACTTTGTTGGCCCATTGACGGAATTGTGTTCCACATATGCTTTTAACGCGATAACCTACCGAGATGATGACATCTAGATTATACAAAACAAGGTCTTTTAACTGAGTTTTATTGGCAATAGCTCCATGTTGAGTGGTATGTGCAAAATTTGCACATACCACTTTGGGGTCAAGTTCTCCTTCTTTAAAACAATTCTTTATATGTCTTCCAATCACAGTTCTGTCTCTTTCAAACAATTCGGCTATTTGTTGTTGTGTTAACCACACTGTTTCATTTTCTAAACGAACTTCAAGACTAATTGTATCGTTAGGGCGATAAAGAATAATTTCATTCTGATTAGCATTTTGAATGCTTTGCAACGCACTGTTGCTTTGGGAAAGGTTTTTGTTCATAAGATTATAAAATTAAGATGAATATGTTGGCGATTTTTAGCAGCAACACCAACGTGACAAAGGTAAGGATTTTAGCAAAAAAAACAAAGCCGCAACCATAGATTGTGATTGCGGCATAATAGCACTAACGCATTTGCAACAAGTTAATCCTGAACTAAGCGGACAGATTGACCATTGTAGCGACCGTAGTAGTACATGAGCGCTGCGCTCGAGTAGAAGAGAAGGGAGTTCGAGTAGTACGAGCTGTTCTCAGTGGCAGACCAATAATCGCCGTAGTGCTGCACGTAGCCGACATCGGAACCGTTGCGGCTGCCCGCAGCAGGAAGAAATACTGCACCAGAGGCCTCTAGCTTAGTCCATTCCGAAGAACTGATGGTCTGGTAATCAGCATAATATTCTATACCGTCATTATTATGGAAACCAGATTTGAATGTCACACCACTTGGACAAATCCAATTATCAGGCAAAAGAATCAAACCATTAACACCATTAACCTGTGCTACACCCTTTAAATTAGATGCATTTGAACGTTCATTTATTATATATTTCCATTCTTCGTAAGTCAATGTACGCCAAGTATTAGGAGCATCATTGCCAATTTTATTGACACCCCAATCTACAAAGGTTGGGTAATCTTCATAATCGGTACTATTATTTGTAGGATTATTACCGGTACCCGAACCAAACAAATCAATCCAACCATTATAAATAGCACTAATACCAGCATTATCTTCTCCTATATAATCAGTCTGATTTTGAGCGAAACGCCACTCATTATTGGCAGGATGATACTGCAAATTACCAGGCGAGAAAGTTACCGTTTTAGTAGCAGAAACTGAAAATGGCTTGGCAACGAAAGAACCAGAGCCTGGGGTTGATGGGTCTTCTGGTTGTTCTGGAGTATCAGGATTCTCGGGCATATCGGGAGTATCAGGATTCTCTGGTACATCGGGAGTATCATTCGATGCCAACGTTACAAACTCTTTTACTGCACCAAACTCATACTGCATACCATTTAGCAACAAATAAGCGCAGTAATAGTACTTGGTATTTTCCGTTAAATCTGCAAGATTAATGCTAAAATCTTTACCCATCAGTACACTACCTTTTACCATTTGGGCTGAACGATTATTGACTTCTGCTAACAACGTA
>CALDQH010000086.1 GCA_937911935.1 uncultured Bacteroidales bacterium
CGACCCCGAGATTACAAATCACGTGCTCTGGCCAACTGAGCTAAAGAGGCGTTTTTAAAGCCGTTTCAAATAGGGATCATCTGAAACGGCTTGCAAATGTAGTGACTTTTTTTAGATTACCAAAACTTTTTTAGTAAAAAGTCGATTTTTTATTGTTTTTTCTCTTTAATCTTGATTAATTGTTTCTGTAATGCTTCGGCACATTCGTCTGTAGATTGTTCAAAGGTATCAGAAATTTTAGAGGCGAATATGTCCACTTGTGGGGCGATAATCTTAATTCCTACCTCTTTATTATCGGAAGTTTCAGGTTTTACAACCTTAAGTGTAACCTCTGCCAATTCGATTCCTTCGTAAAAGCGATCTAATTTGTTTAAGCGTTTTGTAATAAATTCGTGCAATCTTTCTGAAGCGTCGAATTTAATGGCTTGAATCTTTACTTCCATAGTCATTCCTTTCTTTAATGGTTAAACTTATTTATTGTTGTCTCGGATGAGCTTTTTTGTAACTTTCTTTTAATTGCTCAAACGAGGTGTGAGTGTAAATTTGTGTTGCCGACAAGTTGGCGTGACCTAATAATTCTTTTACAGCGTTGATGTCTGCTCCATTGTTTAATAGGCTGCTGGCAAAACTATGCCTCATTACGTGAGGGCTCCTTTTTTCTTGTGTTGATACCATTCCCATGCTTTCTTTTACTATGCGGTATATAAAGTTAGGGTAGGCTGGTTCTCCCTTGTCGGTTACGATAAAAGTTTCTGTTTCTCCAAATAGTTGCTTCTTTATAGTAAGGTATTGTTGTATTACCTCTTTTAAAGATTCGCTTATGGGGATGATGCGTTGCTTATTCCCTTTACCGCTTACACGCAAAGTTAATGAAAAAAAATTGAAATTACTATCTTTTAGGTTTAATAATTCAGCTCGACGAATGCCTGTTTGGTATAGAATTTCTAAAATAATGCCTTTTCGTAGTTGGTTAAAGTCGCTTGGAGTTTGGTTTGTTTGGCTAATTACAGTATCAATGTCATCTTCGCGAAAGAAAATAGGTAACTTTTGAGGCTTTTTTAATGATTGTATGGTGTCTGTTGGGTTGTAATCGATTTTTTCTTCGATTAGTAAGTACTTATAAAAGGACTTTAGTGATGATATTTTCCGATTGATGCTGTTGGTGCTTTGGTGTAGTTCTTTTAAATGAACCATCCAGTCTCGGATGTGGATTTTTTTTGCTTGGGTAAGGGTAAGATGGTAAGTGTTTTGTAAGAAGGATTCGAATTGAGAGATGTCGTTATGATACGACAAAACAGTATAGGATGAATAATTCTTCCTATACTGTATATATTGTAAAAACGAATCAATCATATTTTCTTGCCCTGCTGTCGTTTAGCAAATATAGCAAGAAAATTTGATTTTGCAAATAATTAATCTTCGTTTTGTTGCAATTGTTGTACGTAAATAGCGTGATTTTTACGTTCGCGTTTTACTTCTGATGGTTTGTTGAACGCTTGACGTTTTCTTAATTCTTTAACAACGCCAGTTTTTTCAAATTTTCTTTTGAATTTTTTCAAGGCTCTTTCGATGTTTTCGCCTTCTTTTACAGGTACTACGATCATTTTATTATAGGTTTTAAATTTTTTTATTCGAAATCGGACGGCAAAATTACAGCAATCCTTTTTGAATAACAAATTTTTGCTGTCTTTTTTTTGAAAAAAAACACTTTCCGACTATCTTTGCGTACCTGATAATCAAAAGAAATGGTAGAATTAAGGTTGCGTGATTTGCGCCTATGGATGTCAGAAAACGGCTTTGAGGCATGTGTAGTGCCTCAAACGGATCCTCATATGAGTGAATACGTAGAGAAACATGATGAGTTAAGATCTTATTTCTCTGGATTTACTGGATCTGCAGGGACATTGGTTGTGACCCAAATTGATGCAGGTCTTTGGACTGATTCGCGCTATTTTATTCAAGCCGAGATTCAATTAAAAGGTTCTGGTATAGGATTGTACAAAATAGGGTTGCCTGATACGCCTTCTATGATTGAGTGGACCTTAAGTCGAGTCGAATCTACAGGGAGGGTTGCTGCAAATGCCATGTGTTTTACAAAGAAGGAGTGGCAAGAGTGGAATTCTTCTGTTCTTATGATACATTCAGTTGATTTTGAAAGTTGTTGGCGAGATAGGCCGCTTATGTCGCTTAATCCTTGCCGTTTGTTCCCTTTGGAATATGCGGGCATTACTGCTCAAGAGAAGTTGGCGTCTTTGCGTTTGGAGATGGATTTGAAAAGTGTTGATGCTTGCTTTATTTCTACTTTAGATGATATTGCTTGGCTGTTAAATGTGCGCGGTGAGGATGTTGAATATGTGCCTGTTGTTCGTTCGTATCTTTGGATTAGTAAACAGCAAATAAAATGGTGGGTTGATGCTCGAAAGATAATAGACCCGTCGCTTGTACAACAGCTAAAATCATTGGATGTTATTGTTTTGCCCTACGAAAGCATAGAGAATACGTTAGGTTGCGATGCGAATGTTAAATCGGTATGGGTGGATACATCGCTTTTAAATGCAAGGCTGTGCCAGTTGTTGGAAGCCTCATACGCTGTTGTTGATGCTCCGTTGTGGACAACCCATCGCAAGGCAACAAAAAATAAGGTAGAACTACAAGGCATGCAGCAGGCGATGCTTTTGGATGGGGTAGCATGGGTGCGTTCGTTAAAGTGGTTAGAGGAACATTTGTCGTGTGAACTTACCGAACTGGATTTTCAGGAGACGATGATAACTTATAAAAAAAGTTCCTCTCATTATTTGATGGAAAGTTTCGAACCCATTGTTGGCTATGGTAGTAATGCTGCTATTGTACATTACAGTGCCACTCCTCAATCCAATAAGGTTATTGGTTCTTCTGGCTTCTTGTTGGTGGATGCAGGCTCTCATTATGAGTTTGGAACAACAGATGCAACACGTACAATTGCTTGTGGGCCTTTATCAGATTGGCAATGCAAATGTTATACTTGGGTATTGAAAGGCATGATTGCAGTGGCGTCTGCTCGTTTTGCTCATGAAACGGTTGGAGTGGATTTGGATGCGAAGGCTCGGTATTATTTGAAGGAAAATGGGCTTGATTATGGACATGGTACAGGTCATGGGGTTGGGCATGTGTTGAGTGTACACGAAAGAGGTGCAACGTTGAATGCTCGTAGTACTAAACCTTTGCTTGCAGGTATGGTCTTATCGGATGAACCCGGATATTATCAAGAAGGTGATTTTGGCATTCGAATTGAGAATATGTTGGCTGTATCCGACTTGGATAAGAGTACTTATACTTTTTCGGTCTTGACCCTGATTCCCTTGGAATTAAAGGCAATTTGTATTGATTTGTTGTCGTCCGAAGAGAAAAAATGGGTAAATGACTACCATCGTCGTATTAGAGAGTCTTTGTTTGGCTTATTGACAGAAGAAGAATATAATTGGTTAAAAAATAAAACGTATGAGATTTAAAAAACAAGTAATTTTAGGTTTCTTGTTGTGCTTGTTGATGCCTTTGTTTGCGGGCAATGAATATGCTATAAAGGTTCAGGCTCCTAATTTAAAATTAGAAAAATTGTACTTGGGACAGTACTATATGGGCAAATTATATGTTCAAGACTCGTTGCAATTGGATAAAAAAGGCAAAGGAGTTTTCACGGCAGAGCATAAACTTCCGCAAGGAATGTATGTGTTTTATCTGTCTAATGGAAGGTACGCCGATTTGCTACTTGGAGATGATCAAGAGTTTTCTGTACAATTGGATACGCTTCAGATGGCAAAAAGTATGCAGATTAAAGGTGCCGATCAAAGTGCTGCGTTTTTGGATTATACCTTGTTTTTGTCGAAACAACAAGAATTGATGAATGCACTGAACGAAAAATACAAGCAGGCAGAGGAATCGGATAAAGAAGCATTGAAAACGCAGATGAATGTGCTTTCGAGTAAAGTAAAACAGATGCAAGATAGTTTGATTGCTGCTTATCCACAAGGTATGGTTGGATTATTTCTTAAAGGATTGATGTTGCCCGAACTTCCGCAATGGACGGATTCTGTAAATTGTTCTAATGCAGATTCGTGCAAAGCCATGCATCGATATTTGTTTTACAAGGATCATTATTGGGATAATATAAATTTATCGGATGTTAGAACATATCGTACGCCCTACATCGCAAATACCATTTCGACCTATTTAGATAAAGTATTGTTGCAAATAAATGATTCGATTATTCCGTCGGCGTTAAAAATGGTCGAGAAAAGTAGAGGGAATGATACAACATTTCAGATTATAACCAACCATTTGCTTAATTATTCGGTTAAGAGTAAAATAATGGGAATGGATAATTTGATGGTTGAATTGGGGCGTCGCTATTATTTGTCGGGCGAAGCTACATGGGCAGATTCGACGTTGTTGAGTAATTTAGAGAAAGAAATTTACAAGATCGAACGCTCGTTGATTGGCATGCAAGCGCATAATATACCATTGGCGACTGTAGATGGTAAGTATCATTCTTTGTACAATATGGGTGGGACGCAACTTACGATATTGTATTTTTACGAGCCAAGTTGTGGGCATTGCAGAAAAACAACTCCTATTTTGGCGGAGTTTGCCAAAAAATACAAGGACGATTCGCGTATTAAAATTGTAGCTGTTTATATGTTGGAGGATGAGAAAGAGTGGCAGGATTTTGTACAAAAGCACGATATGAGTGCTTTGGTCAATGTATGGGACCCACAGCGAGTGTCTAATTATTGGTATTGGTATGATACATCGACCACGCCGATGATGTATGTAATGAACGAAAACAAAGAGATTTTTGCAAAAAAGATTGATGTTGAAACATTGGAACTTATTGCTCAACACGAACTAAAATAATTGATGAATCGACAAATAGACTAAAATTTCGAGTAGCGAGAGCAGAGGAAAGCTTGCTTAACTATGCCGAGTCACGAGAAATTTATTACATGATTTTAGGCATCGGTTCAGCATAACCCATGTAAACATGGTTTCTGCATTCACCTCGCACTAAAATTCATGAAATGCAAAGCATTGAATAAACAACTAAACAACTAAACATACTATGGCTTTAATTAAATCAGTACGTGGTTTTGACCCACAAATTGGCGAAAATTGTTATTTGGCAGAAAATGCTACCATCGTGGGTGATGTGATAATGGGTGAAGGTTGTAGCATTTGGTTTAATGCGGTGTTGCGTGGGGATGTTAATTCGATC
Source organism: uncultured Bacteroidales bacterium (assembly GCA_937911935.1). Taxonomy (GTDB): domain Bacteria; phylum Bacteroidota; class Bacteroidia; order Bacteroidales; family Paludibacteraceae; genus Enterocola. The sequence continues at coordinate 5,249 of CALDQH010000086.1, forward strand.
CGCATCGGCAACCATGTGAATATTCAAGATGGAGCTGTTTTACACACCTTGTATCAAAAATCTGTGATTGAGATTGGCGATTATGTGTCGGTGGGGCATAATGTTACCATTCATGGGGCAACGGTAAAGGACTATGCGTTGATTGGCATGGGTGCCACCGTATTGGATGGGGCTGTGGTTGGCGAAGGCGCTATCGTAGCAGCGGGAGCATTGGTGTTGTCGAATACCATCATCGAACCCAATACCATTTGGGCGGGTGTTCCTGCTAAATTTGTCAAGAAAGTAGATCCAGAACAATCCAAAGAAATAAACCAACGTATCGCTCATAATTATGCGATGTATGCAAGTTGGTACAAAGAGTAAAACTTTTTTTGTTTTTCGTTGCATTCATTGTATCTTTGTACACTTTTAGTCAGAAAAAATCATGCAAAATACCGATCAACAATTTGATGCAGTTATTGCCTTGTGCCGTGATATTTACGCAAAAAAACTAACAGATTACGGTGCAGCCTGGCGCATTATGCGTCCCCAGTCAATAACCGATCAGCTTTTTATTAAAGCCAATCGTATTCGTAGTATCGAAATTAAAGGAACGACCATGGTCAACGAAGGCATTAAGCCCGAGTTTATTGCCATTGTCAATTATGGTATTATTGGATTGATTCAGTTGGAGAAAGGGTGTGCAGATACAGAAGATATTACCGCCGAGCAAGGATTGGAACTATACGACAAATATGCCGCACAAGCCAAAGAGTTGATGATGGCAAAAAATCACGATTACGACGAAGCTTGGCGCTCGATGCGTATTAGTTCTTATACCGACTTGATTTTGATGAAATTGAACAGAACCAAGCAGATAGAAGATCACAATGGCGAAACATTGATTTCGGAAGGCATTGATGCGAACTATTTTGATATGATAAATTATGCTGTGTTTGGCTTGATTAAGATGGAGTTTGAATAGATGAAATCGACCAAAGGTATATGTTTGTTAGTCGCTCGATTGTTGTTTGGTGCGACATTCTTGTTTTCTGGCTTTGTAAAAGCAGTTGATCCATTGGGTACTGCCTACAAAGTAACAGATTATTTTGAAGCCTTTGGTGTACCAACTTTTGACGTGTTGTCAATTGCTCTTGCCTTTTTGCTAATAACCATTGAATTTTGCATCGGTTTTGCGCAATTTTTTAATGTGAAGTTAAAAGAAAGTTCGTATGTGGCAGCCTTATTTATGTTGGTGATGACGCCACTTACGTTGTATTTAGCATTGGAAAACCCCGTCTCTGATTGTGGCTGTTTTGGTGATGCAATTGTTTTGACCAATTGGGAAACATTTTATAAGAACGTAGTTTTGTGTTTGTTGCTCCTTGTTGTTTTTATAACGCAAAGGGTCAATCGTCCTTGGTTGAGTGAATGGGGAAGTTGGTTGTTTTTGGCTATAGCCATGCTCTTCTCTTTGGGAATTTGTACTTACGGATATACGCATTTACCTTTTATCGATTTTAGACCCTATAAAGTTGGGAATAATATTACCGAGGGAATGCAAATCCCAGATGATGCTCCTTTGGACGAATATAAAACGACCTTTGTGTATGCCAAGGATGGAGTAGAAAAAGAGTTTTCGCTCGAGAATTATCCAGCAGAGGACTCTACCTGGACGTTTGTTCGTCAAAATTCTGTGTTGATTAAACAAGGATACGTACCTCCGATTCATGATTTTTCGATTGTTACTGATCAAGGTGATATAACCGATATTGTGTTGGAGACTCCTGGCTTTACGTTCTTGGTAGTTAGTCATAAATTAGAAAAGGCAAACTTGAATGCTGTTCCACAGGTAGCTCAAATTATTTCGTGGGCAAAAAATAAGGGTATTCCTTGTTATTGGCTAACATCGAGTTATCAGGAACAGGTAGATGACTTTAAGCTGAAGTATAACATATCTATTCCATTTGGAGCGACAGACGATATTACCTTAAAAACAATTGTCCGTGCAAATCCTGGTCTTGTTTTGTTAAACCAGGGCACTGTGGTGGCTAAATGGCATTGCAATCAATTACCCGATATTTCTGAAATTAATCAAATTATAAACTGAAAACATTATGAGAAAAAACATTGTTGCAGGTAACTGGAAAATGAACAAAACCTTGCAAGAAGGCGTGGCTTTGGCTAACGATTTGAAAGAACTTTTGGCAGGTCAAACCCCTAACTGCGAAGTAATTATTGGTACTCCTTTTATTCACTTGGCTACTGTGTCTGAATTGGTAAAAGATAGCGTTATCAAAGTATCGGCAGAAAACTGTGCAGATAAAGCATCTGGTGCTTATACTGGTGAAGTTTCTGCTGCTATGGTTGCTTCTACTGGTGCTGAATACTGCATCTTGGGTCACTCAGAACGTAGAATGTACTACGGCGAAACCTACGAAATTTTGAAAGAAAAAACTTTGTTGGCTTTGGCTAACAACCTAAAACCAATCTTCTGCATCGGTGAGTTGAAAGAAGAACGTGAAGCTAACAAACAAAACGAAGTTGTTAAAGCTCAATTGGAAGGTTCTGTATTCAACCTTTCTGCCGAAGAATTTGGCAAAGTTGTTTTGGCTTACGAACCAGTTTGGGCTATTGGTACCGGTCTTACCGCTACCTCTGACCAAGCAGAAGAAATTCACGCTTACATCCGTAGCTTGATTGCAGAAAAATACGGCAACGAAGTAGCCGAAAACACTACTATTTTGTACGGTGGTAGCTGCAAAGGTAGCAATGCAAAAGAATTGTTCTCGAAACCTAATGTGGATGGTGGCTTGATTGGTGGTGCTTCGTTGAAAGCAGCCGATTTCAAAGAAATCATCGATGCTTTTTAAGTAGAAAATGATACGTTCTCTCGTTTTTGCTACGGGGAACCAACATAAATTAGAAGAAGTGCAGGGTCTGTTAGGTAAAGACTTTGCACTTTCTTGTCTAAAAGATGTTGGTATTACAGAGGATATTCCCGAAACAGCTATGACATTGCACGAAAATGCCTTGCAAAAGGCGCGCTATGTGTATGATAAATGTGGATGTGCTTGTTTTGCAGATGACACTGGTTTAGAAGTTGAAGCTTTAAAAGGCGAACCAGGCGTTTTCTCGGCTCGTTATGCAGGACCTCAAAAAGATAGTTCTGCTAATATGCAGTTGGTGCTTCAAAAGATGAAAGGCGAAAGCAAACGTCAAGCATGTTTTAGAACCGTTATTGCTTATATTGATTCTACAGGCAAAGAATGGTTGTTTGAAGGAAGGGTTGATGGAACCATTATAGAGCACCCCACAGGTTCAAAAGGATTTGGTTATGATCCGATTTTTACCCCCAATGGATATGAACAAACTTTTGCAGAACTTCCTCTTTCTATTAAAAATGCAATAGGACATAGGGGTAAGGCCATGCAGAAATTTCTTGATTTCTTAAATAAAGTATGAAAAAACTTAGTTGTTTGATACTATTGTCTCTATTCGGAAGTTACGCTATTGCGGATTCGCGTGTGGGCGAATGGCGTTCGTATCTATCCTATGAGCATACCGAAATGCTTCTTGCTTTGCGTGATAAAATCTATGCGATGGCAGATGGGCATGTTTTTTCGGTAAGTGAGAAAGATAAAGAACTCTCTACTTATAGTAAGATAGAAGGATGGAGTGAAAATACCTTGCAGAGCATCGCTTATAGTCATCAAACGGATTTGATGATTAATGTATATCAAAATTCCAATATAGATTTGGTTGCTTCCGATGGAACGGTATATAATCTGCCCGATGTAAAGGATAAGAATTGGGCAGTAGATAAGACGGTGTATCAGATTTATGTAGAGGGAGATAAAGCCTACTTAGCTTGCGGATTTGGTGTTGTTGTTTTGAATCTGACAAAGAAAGAAATCGAAGATACCTATATCGTAGGCGAGGCGGCGTCTAAAGTTCCAATCTATGGTTTTACATCGGACGATGAGAGGTTTTATGCATTGTCGGATGATGCCATTTTTACAGCACCCAAGCAAGGAGCAAATTTGCTTGATTTTCACGTGTGGCATCAATCGGTAATAGTATGTCCTGATACTTTACAAGCAAGAAATCTATACGTTGCAGCAAATCGTTTATATACTGTGCATAACGAGACTGTCTTGATGCAATATGATCAAGAAGACTGGATAGATTTCTATGTAGGTGATTATGGTAGTGTTAGTTGGAACGCTTGCGGTGAACATATTGTTCTAACAGGCGGAGAAAAGGGCATTGATGTATATACAACCGGTATGTTGCCTGTTAAACATTATGACATATCTGCTAATTATGCTCTTTTAAAAGGAGACGATTTGTGGTATGCAAGTCCAGAATCAGGATTATGCCACCAAAGCGAAAGGGGTGAGGTTAATTGCTACAAGCCCTCTAATATGCCTAAAACGCCAATTAAGGAAATGAGTTTTCAAAACGGGATGTTGATGATTGCTCCAGGTGGTTATTGGTTGAATCGTGAATATGTAGAATGTAAGATTCCTTACTTTTTAGATGGACAGTGGGGAGTTCATGATGTTAGTAGTATGAATATTGACCCATGGATGCAAGATGTTTACGACGTTACTTCGGTTGCTATGGATCCTACAGATGTTAATCATTTTTACTTTACGACTTGGGGCGAAGGTATTTTTGAAGTTAAAGACGGCAAGGTAGTCGCATTTTACGATGATAAGACAACACATGGCGTAATACAGTCGAGTTGGGTTGGACAACCCCATTATGTTCGTATAGATGGAGCTCGATTTGATGATAAAGGTAATCTTTGGGTCTTGAACGCAGGAAATGGCGTAAAAGTCCTTCAGTCTAATGGGAAATGGAGTGCCTTGAATTATTCCCCCTTAAAACCCATGGAAAACATGCGCCGTTTACTGATAACCGATAAATACAAATGGTTAGTTGGTGTTAGGTACCAGCCTGGCGTATTTGTTTTTACCGAAAATGGTACAATTGACAATATTTCGGACGATAAGTATCGTATGTTCTCGCCAGGAAGTTTGGTCGATAGGGATGGAAATGTATTATCGCCATCTTACTTTTACGACATTGACGAAGGAACTGATGGACAAATATGGTTGGCGACCGATATGGGACCGATAGTATTTGCCAATTTGAATAAAATCTTTGATAATTCCTATCGTTGTACCCGTATCAAGATTGCGCGCGAAGATGGTACAGGCTTGGCAGACTATTTGTTAGATGGCGTTTCAATCTTGTGTATAGAAGTGGATCCAGGAAACAGAAAGTGGTTGGGAACATCCAATGCAGGTGCTTATTTGCTGTCAGAAGATGGTCAACATACCATTCATCATTTTACAGCCGAAAATAGTCCGTTGTCTTCTAATGAGGTGTCGGATATCGTAATTGATGATTCTACGGGAGAAGTATTTATTGCAACGCAAGATGGCTTATTCTCATACCGTAGCGATGCTATGAAAGCTGAGAAAGAAGCTTCGCAGCAGTCGGTTTATGCGTTCCCCAATCCGATACGACCAGAATATGGTGGTTTGGTAACTATTGCAGGTTTAGAAGAAGATTCGCATGTTTGGATTACGGATGCTTCGGCTAATGTTGTGTTCGAAGGAGATACGAATGGAGGCTCTATTTCTTGGGATACACGTAATAAGTCAGGACAAATGGTAAGTGGGGGTGTATATTTTGTTCTTGTTTCTAATGCAAATAGCAATGCCCATCGCAGTGTGGCAACTAAAATTCTAATCGTGCGTTAGAACTTACGTATGTATTATAAGAAAAGGGCAGACGATTGTCTGCCCTTTCATTTTGTAGTTTATGAGATGGTTATTCTTCAATAAGAATTTCAACTCCATTGGCTGCAACCATAACTTTTAGCATGTCTTTTTCTAAACTGAATTCACTGCCAAAGGTTGATTGGTATTTTTTACCTTCAAACATGGCTGGTAGTTGGATGGTTATGTCAAATGGAATGGTGTTTCTGTTGAATACCACAATAACTGTTTTGCCAAAGTAGTTACGTGCGTATGCCCAAATGTTTTTGTCCAACGTAAGTTCTATAAAATCGCCATAAATCAAAGGAAGTTGGCTCTTACGAAGTTGACCTAATTTGGCAACCGCATCTCTTGTTTCTTGTTCACGTTTAACCAATTGGTCGTCGAAACGCATCATTCTTCGGCAGTCTGGGTCATTTCCGCCAGGCATACCAAATTCATCTCCATAATATACGACTGGAATGCCAGGAATAGTCATGTTGAATGCATTAAGTTGAACCAATTTGTCGTAACCGGTGCTATCGTCAACCCCAATTTCTCTGGTCCAACCCGCTAATTTAGCATCTTCTCCGTATTTTAGAGAGCCAGAAGCGTAAGAGATGAAACGACCGCGGTCGTGGTTACCACTAATGTAGCCCATTAAGTTATGACATCCATAAACACGTAAGCTTGTGTTAAGCGTGTTGCTAATACGATGAAAATCTTCGGAGTTAAGTGCAAATACAGAAGAGGCATCATCCGAAACGTTAAAATCGAACTGTCCAGTAAGCATACCCGAGTTTACGTAACTACTAATAAGTTGAGGACTACCATACGATTCGCCAACTTGATAGAATGGTTTGCCCGAAGGAATTTCTACACGTTCTTTGATTTTTTTGGTAAGTGTACGCCAGAATGTTTCGGGAACGTGTTTGCAGGCATCGTGTCTAAACCCATCTAAACCAAAATGCTCAATCCAATACAAGGCAGAGTCGGTCATGGTTTCTACAATTTCAGAGCGACCATAATCTAACGTAGGGATAAATTCGTCAAACCAGGTAGTAAGACGATGCTCATTCCATTGTGCGATGTTTTTACTTCCGTCAGGTAGGATAAGAGGAGTGCAAATGGTTGGGTCGTTTTTAAACATGGGGTGTTCTTCGTGTACGTGGTTTGCCACATAGTCCAAGATTACATTCAAGCCATGTTCGTGTGCTGTTTTAACAAGTTCTTGGAGTTCTTCGTCAGTACCAAAACGGAAATCAACCTTGGTCGATGAAATAGGCCAGTAGCCATGATAACCTGCAAATTTGGTGCGTGGATTGGGTTGTTCTCCATAGGGTTCTAATGGATTTTGAATAACAGGAGTCATCCAGATGGTGCTAAAGCCCATTTGGTTAAAATATCCATCCTTGATTTTTTGGGTAATACCAGCCAAATCGCCACCTTGATAGTCTGCTTGTGGTAATACGTCGGGGCGATTCATAGGGTGGTTGTTTGTCGAGTCCCCATCAACGAATCTATCAACCATCAAAGAATATAAAATTTCTGCATGCTTGTCAAATCGTGTAACTTGCTTGATGTCAGAAATTACACTGCCTTTTTCTAAGGGCACCAAAATATCGTTGGAAATACCAAATTTGTTAGCGCTGAAAATACGCATGTATGAACGATCCAAGTAATTGGCTTCTTGTGGAATGGTAATAACAATTGTGCCATCGTTTACACGATAGAAATTACCAGGCAACAAGTAGTTTTCCCAATAAACGTATAGTTGGTCGGGATTATTAATGGATGATAAGGTTACGGTAGAAGCGTCAAATGATTCTGTTAACAAAATAGGAGCTTTGTCTTGCGTACCTGCAATGTGTAGCACAGAATTGAATTTGCCCGAGTTGTTGTCCACTTTTTCGGGGTTGGTTTCGTCGTGATTCCAATCACCATCACGCACTAATTGGTATAAATAGGTGCCAGGACTTACATTGATTGTAACCTCGTAAATGCCATCTTCGTTTAGTGTCAAATCAGGATGAAAATTAGGTACCCAATCATTCATTTGTCCTGCAATCTGAACTCGGTTCCAACGTTTACCCCCTGGATTGTATTGGAAAGTGTAATCAATCTTGTCAGAACGTTTCAAAAGGATGCTATAGGGAACACCCTCTACCCAAAGGTTCAGATTAGCAAGCGGTTTCATAAAATAAAGCTGAAGTGTCACTTTACTTTTGTCTTCTGATAATTCCACTTTGATACCTTCGGTGTCGCAAGTAACAGAATCTACTTTTGTTGGATCGATAATGTAATCTTGTGTATTAAACTCATTATACCCTTTGATAAGGGTGATGGTTGAATTTAGCCCATACGAAAGGTCGGATGTGGCGGGTAAATCAAGTGATTTTTTACCACATGAGGAGGCCATGATGCATAGGCAAAGACCAAGGAAAAATGTGATTCTTTTCATAGTATTTTGATATGATTTTAATGTTTGTTTTCTTTGATTAGATACACGCTAACAGCTCCTAAAATAAGGAATAGTCCCGCTAAAACCATCATACCCGATTGTGAACCTCCAATTAGTTGTAGCAATATACCTCCAATTAGCGCTGCTACAATTTGAGGAAGACAAATGGTGCCGTTAAACAATCCTAAATAGTAACCCATATTGTCGCCTTTTAGCGAGTTGGTTAGAATGGTGAATGGAATGGCAAGCATGGCTGCCCAGGCAGCTCCTATAAGAGCGTATGATAACAAAAGTATGTATTGGTTGTTAATGAAAATAGTAGAAGCAAAGCCGATGGCACCCACGATGAGCGAAATAGCGTATGCTCCTTTCATGGTAAATCTTTTTTCGAGTACAGGGATTAAAAGAGCCCATAACATCGAACCAACAGCTTGTATAGCAAAGCAAACACCAACCCAGTTACCTGCATCTTGGAAAGGTTGAGCAGCCGTATTTAATCCGTCCCATCCAAAGCATTGAGAAGCAATGGCACCGTTAGAATAAGTCCACATAAACAAGAAAGCTGCCCAGCAGAAAAATTGCACTAAGCCTACTGTCCAGAATGTAGAAGGGGCATTGATGAGTAATTTAATAAAACCGGCATCTTCTTTCTTTTCTTCTTTGGTCTTATCCAATCCATGAAAAGCAGCGTATTCTTGTGGATTTAATTCTTTTACCGTAAAGAATGTGTAGAGCACGCATAGAATAAGCAGTGCGGCTCCAATGTAGAAACTCCATTTTACAGAATCAGGAACCATGCCTTCGGGAGCGGTATTGGCAATTCCAACCCAAGTAAATAGGATGGGGAAGATATAACCAGCCAAACTGCCAGCATTACATAAGAAAGATTGAATGGAATAAGCAAGCCCTTTTTGTTCTTCGTTAACCATGTCGCCCACCATCATTTTAAAGGGTTGCATGGCAATGTTAATCGATGTATCCAAGAACATCAACGAGAACAAGCCAAACCACATGGCTGCATTTAGTCCCAAGAAAACAGATTGGGTAAATGAAAAATCACCTGCATTAGGCAACATAATCATAACCAAAATAGCAATAATGGCACCTACCAATAAGTAAGGTTTGCGACGTCCAAGACTGCACCATGTTTTATCCGAATATTTTCCAATAATAGGTTGTACAACCATACCCATTAAAGGAGGTAGAACCCAAAAAAACGAAAGTTGATGTGGGTCTGCACCTAAAGTCGCAAAAATACGACTGATGTTAGCACTTTGCAAAGCATAGGCGATTTGTACGCCAAAGAAACCAAAACTAATATTGAATAGTTTGGCAAACGATAAATCTGTTTTGTTTTTCATAATTTGTTAAGTTAGTTTAAGTTTAGGACAAAACAAGTTTTCCCTGGAATTTGAAGCCCCAAATGTAGTGGGTAATTCTTGTTTGTAGTAACTTCGTAACCAGATTTATAGTCTTTTATAATTTCTTTATATCTGTCTAACGAAATGGTCTTTTCGCCCTCGTTATTGTTAGTAATTATTAAAACTGTTTGATTGTCGTTGTAACGAGCAAAAACATAAATTCCATCATAAGGAATAAACTGTGTCATTTTTCCCGTATGCAAGGCAGTCGCATTTTTTCTAAATTGAAGCAACGAACGTAAATAGTCGAAAATTTCATTCTCTTCGTCTGTTCTTCCTTCTTGGGTAAAAGCATTACGTGCATCTTCTTTCCAACCTCCGATAAAATCAAATCGATGTCCTTCGTAATTGCCCCAAATGCCATCTAACATGATTTCTGTACCAGCATAAATTTGAGGATAGCCACGGGTTGTTATTAGATGAGCAAGGCCCATTTTGAATTTCTTGACATCACGTTTAACAGCTACCGAAAAACGGTCAATGTCGTGATTGTCTAAAAAGTTCATCACATTATTTACATCTGCGTATGCAAAGTCTTGTGCGTAGTGAGCATAGAAACGGGCTGTGCCAAAATCCCAGCTATCTTGCTCGTTAAAGGCAGCTTGTAGGTGATCTTTTAGCAAAAAGTCCATAACACTTGGTAGTCGTGAATCGAAGCCGTCTTTGTTGTTATTGCCAGATTGATAATAAGCTACCTCAAGTGGTGTTTTAACCCAACATTCGCCTACAATGTTCATGGTAGGGTATTCGTCTCTTAAACGTTGGATAAATTGGGCAGCTAAATGAATGTCGTTGTAAGGATAGGTATCAACACGTAATCCATCTACCCCCGCGTATTCAATCCACCAAATGTACACTTGTGTTAGGTAATTAAATAGTTCCTTGTTTTCAAGGTTTAAATCAGGCATATTACCTGCAAACCAACCTTTTTCTAGAATTAGTTTGTCAATTTCGGATGCATGTGGGTCTGTCCATGCTGTCATGCGATAGTTAGAACCTGTGTATTGGGGCCATTCGTGGAACCAATCTTTAGCAGGTTTGTCTTTGCACCACCAGTGAGCACCACCACAGTGGTTAGGTACTACGTCCAAGATAAGTTTTAATCCATGTACATGACAGCTATCAGCTAATCGTTTGTAATCAAGATTAGAACCCATGCGAGGATCCACCTTATAGTAGTCGCCAGTAGAATAGTGGTGATAAGAATATTGAGTATCGTTGTTGTCAAAGAATGGAGTAATCCACAATGCAGTACATCCTAAATCGGCAATATAAGGAACCTTACTGATAACGCCTTCCAAGTCGCCACCATGACGTTCTCCTAAATTGGAACGATTCACACCTTGAATGTATCCCTTTACTGCGTCGTTTTTGTAATTTCCGTTTACAAATCTGTCGGGCATTAACAAATATACAGCATCGCTCGAGTTGAAACTGTTCTTAATGGCTGCATTTTCCTGGCGAGCTTTAAGTTCGTACTTGCAAGTCGTGTATTTCTTACCGTCTTGGAAGAAATTGATTTTTAAAGTACCTGGTTTTGTAGATGGATCGATGGTAAGATAAACAAACAAATAATTAGGATTGTCTGTTGTTACTTGTCGAGCGATGCTTACCCCTTTGTAGTCGATGTTAGCTTCGCACAAACCGATGTTGGTGCCATAGACGCTAAGTTGTAGCTCTGTGTTTTGCATGCCAACCCACCAATGTAAGGGCTCTAAACGTTCAATCTTGCAATTGGCAGCCGCTGCAGTGGCTATCGAGCAGATAGCAAGTAATAAGAGTAAAGATTTTTTCATATAATAGATTATAATAAATTTAGCGAGTTGATTCTCTAACGATTAGATTTGTTCGGATAACACTATGTGTAACCTCTTTCATATCGTTGCCATTTTCAATTCGATTGATTAACATCTTGCAGGCTTCTACTCCCATGGCGTATCCGTTTTGCTCTACGGTGGTAAGCGATGGGTCTGATACTTTGGCTACTTTCCCGTCTCCAAAACCACAAATTTGTAGTTGTTCGGGAACGGATAATCCTTTTCGTTTGGCAACGTACAAAACACCAGCAGCAGTTTCGTCGTTAATGGCAAAAAATGCATCGGGTTGTAGATCGTCAATTATTTGTGGAGTCAATTCAATGGCTTTTTCTCTTGAATCACATTCAATAATATAGCGTTCGTCTGGTGTTATCTTGTAGGCGCGCAATGCGTCAATATAGCCATTTCTTCTGTTCTTGGAAATCTCCATATTGGCGGGTGCACTTAAAAATACGATGCGCTTGCTACCCGTTTTGATAAGATGTTCAACAGCGTTGTAAGCTCCTGTGTAGTCATCTACGACAACGCGGTCTGTTTTTAGCCCAGGGCAAATGCGGTCAAAAAATACCAAAGGTGTGTTGTTTTCTACCAACTCTTTGTAGTGTTCAAAATCGGTGGTGTCCTTGGATAAAGATGCTACAACGCCTGATACGTGTGCCGATTGCAGTGCATTTAAGGCTTTTACCTCTTTGTCGTAATTTTCGGATGTTTGACATACAATTACAGAGTACCCACGTGCATTAGCCGTGTCTTCTATGCCCGAAAATACAGACGAAAAGAAATGATGTACCATTTCTGGAATCATAACACCAATGATGTTGGTTCGCTTCATCTTTAAACTCAAAGCAATGGCATTGGGTTTGTAGTGGTGTTCCTTTGCATAGGCATTGACAGCTTCTTTGGTTGCTTTGCTAATGTCAGGGTGATCCTGTAAAGCACGCGAAACGGTCGAAGCTGAAATATTGAGTGCTTTAGCAATGTCTTTAATCGTAATTTGCGCTCTCATATGTCTATTTCTTTAAAGATTTTTGTAATGAATAAGAGATAATTGCCTATTACCGCAAGGTATATTTCGCAAAGTTATCTCATTTTTTTCGTAACAGCAAAAATCCTTAATAATAAATTAAGGTATGATGAGTTTTTTTTAGTCGTTAAACTATTGTGCTATCTTGATTGCATGGCGAATCGCAAACGAATTAGATGTATTTAAATCTCATATTATTTCTAAAAAGTATATATTTTAACATTTGAAAGCAATTTTCCCTTTCTACCTTAAAAAAATGAGAAAATAAATTGTTTAATAGCAAAAAAAAGTTTACGTTTGTACTTTGATAAAAGTGTGTTTGGGAGCATTGTGTGCTGTTTTTAATAGTTGAGTAGTTGTGTAAAATCCTTGTTCCTAAATAGTTATGCTATTTATTAACTGAAATATACTATTTAATCGTTTTAATTAATTACTAATCGTTATGAATGTGAAGAGATCACGAAAATGGCTGCTTACGACAGCCTTGTCCTTCTTCTTCTGTATGACAGGTTTCGCTCAAAACATGGTGAGTGGTACTGTTACAGACGAGACGGGTGAGCCCATTATCGGTGCCTATATTACATTGGCGGGCGATAATAGTGTGGGTACGATTACCGACTATGACGGTAATTACGAAATTTCGGTTCCCGATGCTGCGAAACTAATCTTTTCGTACACCGGTTTCGAATCGCAAACATTAAGTACAGCAGGTAAAGCGACGGTAGATGTTACTTTGAAAGAAGTATCTACTCGTTTGGATGAGGTTGTGGCTGTAGGTTATGGTTCTCAAAAAGCAAAAGAAGTAACATCTGCTGTTACGAGTGTAAAAGCAGAAGACTTTAATGCTGGTGTTAAAACTAGCCCTGTAGGCTTGCTACAAGGTAAAGTTGCAGGTTTGACCATTACCAATACGGCAGGTGGTGACCCTACCAACACCGGATTTAACGTACAAATTCGTGGTACATCTACTTTGGATGCTGGTTCAGGTTCTACTCCTTTGTATATTGTGGACGGTGTGCCTGTATCTAATATTGACAACATCTCGCCTGACGATATTGCTTCTATGGACGTTTTGAAAGACGGTTCTTCGGCAGCTATCTATGGTACTCGTGGTACTAACGGTGTAATCCTTATTACTACCAAACGTGGTAAATCGATGGATAACTCTGAATGTGGTACAACCTCGTTGGATTATTCAGGCTACGTTTCTTTTGCTCACAAAACTGGCAATAATGGTTTGACCAATATCAACGAATACCTAACCATGGGCGAATGGTCTAATGGCTTGTTCGAAACCATGAACTTTGGTAGCTTGTCAGACTATTATTCGATGATAGCTCGCGAAGTTCCTGTTACTCACAACCACAACGTGGCAATTAGTGGTGCTACTAAAAACTTTAGCTATCGTGCATCTGTAAACTACAAAGATGCTCAAGGTATCACCAACGACCGTCAAGAAATCAACGCTAAATTTGCTGCAAACCAAAAAGCATTGCAAGGATGGTTGGATTTGCAATACGACTTCTCGTACATGCACTATAGAAACAACAAAGATTGGGCGCAATTTGATATGGCGGCTACCTTGAATCCTACCTATCCAGTGTATGATCCTACAACCAAATCTGGTTTCTATTTTATTGAATCATCAGGTTATCAAAACCCCATCGAACCTTATGTGTTGAACGAAGAATACGGTGATGGTAACTTCTTCCGTGGTTCGGTTCGTGCAACCGTTAATATCCTTCCTGTAAAAGGTTTGAAAGTGAATGCTTTTGCCGCTTTCGAAGAAGGTGATAACTACAACTACAAATACAACAGCTTGAAATACACCGCAGGTGGTACTTCTGCTGGTATGGCAACCAGATATCAAAGCCGTGATATGAACTTGTTGTTCGAAGGTACGGTTGATTATGCTGGTCAATGGAATGGTCACAGCTTGGCATTGGTAGGTGGTTTCTCTTACCAACAGTTCAACTACGATAACTCTAAAATGGAAAACGGTGGTTTCGCAACCGATGATATTAAATACTATATCATGCAAGAAGGTGATGCGGAAAAAACCAAAATGAACGTTGAATCATACAGAGGTTCTCACTCGTTGGCATCTTTCTTTGCGCGTGCTAACTATAACTACCAAGAAAAATACTTGTTGAGTGCTTCGGTCCGTGCCGAAGGTTCTTCACGTTTTGGTGAAAACAATCGTTGGGGTGTGTTCCCTGCTGCATCTGCTGGTTGGCGTATCAGTGGCGAGGACTTCTTGAAAGATACTCAATGGTTGGACGACTTGAAACTTCGTTTCGGTTTTGGTATTACTGGTAACAACGTAGGTCAAAACTTGGCTTCTAAAGAGTTGTTGGGTGCTGGTGGTACTTTCTGGTACGACGGTGCATGGCGTAAAACTTACAAAGTTACCCAAAATGCAAACAAAGACCTAAAATGGGAGCGTAAGTTCGAGTATAACTTAGGTATCGACTTTGCATTCTTGTCTAACCGCTTGTATGGTAGCGTCGATTTGTATCTACGTAATACCAAAGACTTGTTATACTGGTATGATGTACCTTCTCCTCCATATTTGTTCAACCGCTTGTTGACCAATGCTGGTGAAATTACTGCAAAAGGTATCGAACTTGCTTTGACAGGTGTTCCTGTTAAAACCCAAAACTGGCAATGGAACTCTACTTGGACTATGGCATTCGATAACAACAAAATTGTATCGTTGAGTAACGAAGCCGAAGGTTTGCTTTATAAAACAGCTTACAAAGGTAGCATTGGTGGTAACGGTTTGAACGATGTTACAACCCAAATCCTACAAGAAGGCGAATCAATTGGTTTGTTCTATGGCTACAAAGTTAAAGAAGTTGTTGACAACAAATTGGTTTACGAAGATATCACTCCTGATGGTGTTATTGACGAACAAGATAAAACCATCGTTGGTAAAGCTCAACCTTTGTTTACCTTTGGTTGGAACAATACCATTCGTTACAAATGGTTTGATTTGACCATCTTCTTCCGTGGTATGGTTGGTAACGACGTGTTGAACGTAACCCGTTGGGCATATACTCCATCAGAAAGCGGTGTGCAAGCTAACATGGTTTACAAACAAACCGCTGAAGCTATCGTAAACGGCGATGGTGCTTATCGTGATGGTGTCTTCTCTGATTATTGGTTGGAAGACGGCTCGTTCTTGAAATGTGACAACATTACTTTGGGTTGCAACGTTCCTTTGAAACCCAATAAATATGTTAAAAACTTGAGAATCTATGTAACAGGTCAAAACTTGTTTACCATTACAAGCTATTCTGGTTTAGATCCTGAAGTTAGCATCTCTTCAATTAACGACTCAGGTATCAAGTATGTAGGTTTCTATCCAACAGTTAGCAGCTACTTGCTTGGTTTGAATGTAACATTCTAATAAGATTAAAGATATGAAAAAGATATTTCTATATTCATTGATTATTTCTTTGGGTCTTTCTTTTACTGCTTGCGAAGACTTCTTGAAAGAAGAAGCTTTTGGTAAACCTACTACCGAAGAGTTGATGCAAGAACCAGAGAATATGGCGATGCTTGTAGGTCAAGCGTATGCCGAATTGAAGTGGTTGCACGACCACTGGGGCTATTGGGGTTTGAATACCCTAACCTCTGACGAAGCAAGATGTCCCGTTCGTCAACCAGGTGGTCACTGGAATGACTCTGGTTATTGGGCTTCGTTGAACTCGATGACCTGGAACTACGAAGGTAAAGCAATTGAGTTTGTATGGGATAAATGTATCGAAGGTGCGAACCTTTGTAACCAAATTCTTAGCCATATCGCGGTTTACAAAGATGACGTAGATCCTGAACAATACAAACGCTTCGAAGCTGAATTGTGCGTGTTGCGTTCATATTACTACTATACCATGTTTGACTTGTTTGGACGTATTCCTTATACCGAAGAGTATGTTACCGACAAAACAGCACAATTCCCCTTGTTAGAAGCTGCTGATGTATGGCACAAATTGGTATCTTGCTTGGAATTGCACACAGAACACTTACCTGTAGCTACCAATCCTTCTAAATCGGCAAACTACGGTCGTGTTACTCAAGGCTTTGGTTATGGTCTTTTGGCACGTTTGTACTTGAATGCAGCTTCTTATGATGTTAAAGACGTAAACGATGCATACAACAAATGTGTAGAATATTGCAACAAAATCATTGACTCTAACGTTTATTCAATCGAGGGTAACTTCTTTACCAATTTCTTGGTAAACAATACCGTCAGCGAAGAAAATATCTTTGTGATTGTAGAAAACGGTAACCCAACTTTCGACTCTCAAAGCTGGGATAAAATGAGCAACAAATTGCGTGTTAATCTACTAACTCAACACTATGCATTCAATGAATTGTATGGATTGTTAGAAAAACCATGGAACGGTTTTGCAGCTTCTACTCAATTCTTAGCATTGTATGACGAAAACGACCGTCGCGGACCTTGTCCTGATGCTATGGGTACCGATGTCGATTTCCAAGATATCAACAAGAAATACGGTTGGTTCTTAGGGCCAATTAAAGTTGATGGTAAAGTGGCTGTTGACGAAAACGGAACTCAAGTTGTTATTACCCGAAACTTTAAATCACAGACTAACGCTAATTGGAATGATGGCGCTCGTTTGATGAAATACGAAACAGAGGTTAATCCAACTGTAAACCAATACATGGATAATGACTTTGTGTTGTTCCGTTATGCAGACGTGTTGTATATGAAAGCAGAAGCAATCTTGTCGGGTGCAACCAATGGTACTTTGGGCGAAGTATTGGGTCTAAAAGATTTCCAAATGATTCGTACACGTGCAGGTTTGGATGAATATACAGCATCTACCTTAACAATTAACGAAATTTTGGACGAACGTGGTCGTGAGTTCGCTTGGGAAAACGTACGCCGTCGCGACTTGATCAGACACGGTAAATATACTGGTGATACCTACTTGTGGGATTTCAAAGCACGTGGTGTTGCTGATACAAGAAAATGGTTCCCTATTCCTAAGAAACATTTGGATATCCATGCCAACGATGCTAAAAAATGGACGCAAAATGAAGGTTATTAATGCATAAAGGAGACTAATAATATGAATACAAATATTTTTAAATTTGCTATCTGTTTTGTTTCTTTCCTTGGTTTAGTAGCTTGTAAAAAGGATGGAGATATGACTTTCTCAACCGATCCTTTAAGCGTTGACAAGTATGCTAATCAAGAATGGGACATTACCGCAAAATCTTTCGGTGTTTTGTCGAGCGAAGGTGATACGTTGGACAATGCAGAGTGGTCTTCAAGCGATGAGTTTGTTGTAGTAATTGACCAAAATGGTCACGCTACGGCTAAACACGTTGGTGAAGCTAAATTGTATGCTAAGTTCGAAAATGGTATGGTTTTATATTCAAAAGCTTATATCCATGGACGTTCTAATCTTTTCAACGAGCCTTTTACAGGCTTGGATATGGCAGCTGTTAAAACTTCAGAAAAGTCAGCAGGAAAAACCCTTGTTAGAGGTGGTGGAGATAACGATAATTACTTAGTTTATCGCGAAACTTCAGATGAGTATTCAAAAAATACCAACTACCTAATCTACATCTTTGGCGAAGAAAACGGTCAATTGTTGAACGTATATTCGTTGGATGATAAAGGTGCTGATATTTCTGCCAGAACTTACCGTGAATTAACTGGTATTTTCTTGCCAGAACGTTATGCACCCAATGGTGACAGTACAATTTACACACATCCTAAAGGTGTTACCGTTTACCCAATTAGCGAACCTTTGAAAAATGTTGCCGTTTATACGTTAACAGAAAATGCTAGCACACCAGATAAATTGATCGCTAGTTATCGTGCATCTTCGAAAGCATACTTTGAGTTAAATGCAGATACTGCATCCTACAAAAAAGATGTGTTGAAGCTAAAAGCTGATTTCTGTTTCCAAAGGGGTGGTACCATGTATTACGATGCAAATGACATCAAAGACATCGTGGATCCAACCATCTCGCTAATTGAGCAAGGCAACTCGATTACAGCTATCGAAGATTCAATGATTGCTAAAATTGAAGATATTACCAATGTATATTTGGCAGCAGCTCGTATCTCGGCTTTGGATATCTGTCATGATAATTTAAGCCAACCTATGGCTGTGGAAAATTATTACACAGCAGCATGGGATACCATTGCAGAGCTTGACAATGCTGCAAATGCTGATTTTGAGGCTGCATTGACCTTTAAAGCGTTGGATGATTCATTGGCTTTGCATACTGGTACCTATAAACGTGTGTTAACCAAGAAAAAAGCTGACGAAGAAATTACCAAGTTTAATACTTCTTTTGAGAAATCATATAAGGAAGAGATGTATACCCCAGAAAACTGGACAGAAGTGAACAGAATTCACGACGAAGCAGTTGAGGGTATTAAAGCTTGTACTTTAACAACACAGGTAAATGGCGTTAAAAACAAAGCAAATGCTGCATTGAAAAAAGTACCTAAGAAAAAATAAGTAAATTCTTATTACCTTAAAACGGACTTCGATTGAAGTCCGTTTTTTTTATATAGTAGTATGTCTCTTAAATGGGTGTTATCTTTGATATGAAAACTTATTTTTGTAATATAATGTAAATCAGCTATTTGAGTTATATAGCTCAATTTTCTTTCGAAAAAAGTGTTCAAAATATTTGGAGCGTAAAGAAAAATGCTCTACTTTTGCACCCGCTTTCGAGAACGACGGTTCTCGTTTATAAAGCAAGTATTGTTGCAAGGCTGTTACAGCGGTGTTTGACGATTAAAATTTTTAAAATTTTTTCTTTAAAAATTTTGCAGAATCAAAA
>CALDQH010000087.1 GCA_937911935.1 uncultured Bacteroidales bacterium
ACACAAGGATTTTCAGTCCTTTGCTCTACCAACTGAGCTATGGCACCATCGTTTAAGTGGATGCAAAGGTAATACCTTTTTTCTGAATTCCAAATATTTTAGCCTAAAAAATCACTTTTATGAGGCAATTTGCTTATTTACACACTTTTCATTACTACTCCGAGGCCCTTTTTTCCATCAATTTTAGCCACTAATGGTTTCTCTAAGCGCACATGTTTGATGTATTTTGTCTCGCATATCACGGGCAATGACTCTAAAAAGTCCTGGTTACAACACTCGCGCTCATCCACTCCATCGACGGTCAAATAGGCGGATCCACAAGAGGTAAGGTTCTGGAAAAAGTGAGTTCCCTGGCTGGGATCGATGTGGTAGGAGGTTTGACCTGCTTCTACAATGACCTTAGCACCCGCTATATTGGGCCATTTTACGGGAATACCCAACCAAGTATCGCTACTACCCCATCTGCCAGGTCCTATCAAAACATAAGGACGATCTTGATCCATCAACCCACGGTTAATTTTATCTATATCGTATGCTATCAATTGATTGTTAGATGGTCCAAACATGCCTTCTTTGACATATACTACATCGTATATTCCATCGATTATACCATTGCCTAAAGCTTGCCTTGACGTAATGAGCGTTTCTTCTAATGGAATGGACGACAAGTCTTCGTCTATCGATTTATTGGCATCAACTATCGGGCGTATTTGCAACAGGTAAAAGACATTATTTTGATTGTTTTCGTAGTCTAAATTAACGGCAAATTCAATTTCTACAGGGCGCCCCATTTCGCGTTCTCCCACCTTTAGCACCTTATCGACAATGTCGGCTAACGGGAATACATCGTGCTCTAAAATGTTAGCAAACGTAATAACACGCCTGAATTTTTCTTCGTACAATCCATCGCGTATAATTTGGTCGTATGGGTCAAAGGTAGAAGCCACAAAACGTAATGTTCCATCTGCCTCAGCCTCTCGCACAGGCAATCGGAACAAATTAAAGCCATCGTCAACTTGTGGCGAAAATGTTGTCTTCGATAAGTCTAATGCATTAAAATGGGTTTGCGTTTCGTTAAGCGCAAATTCCAAGGTCGAAGTTTGTAAAATATTATGAGGATGCTTGGGCGAAAAACGCAAAGTTTGTCCGCCATCTACAATGTATTTACCCAATCCCAATGCCACATTGACGATTCCATCTTCTGGTTTTTCATTTCCGATGGGATAAAAATTGAGCGATCGGCCTACACCCGAAAAAGACGGATAAAAACGGTTACCGTATTGTTTTCCACACACTTCTTGCAAAACGACTGCCATTTTTTCGCGACTGATAACATTTTTTGTAGCCTTCATATACGACTTGCTACTACGATAATAAACAGATGCATATACAGCTTTTATCGCCTCGCAAACCATCATCAACGTGGTAATACGATGCCCCTTGAAGTTGGGAACCATATAAGTTGAATATACCCCAGCAAAGGGCTGGTAATGGGCGTCCTCCAACAAACTGCTTGAACGGATAGCAATGGGCGAATCCACCGCCTTTAGGTAGGCATATAAGTCGGCTATCACGCTACGTGGCAGTTTTGCTCGCAAAAAGTGCTGCAAGATTTCGTCGTCCGAAGCATTATCAGACATGGCAATTCCATACAGCTGATTTTGCTCCATAAATTCATCAAATTTATCGACACAGAGTACAACCGTTTTGGGTATAACTATTTGCGTGGTTTCAAAATCAAAAAACTCATGGTTACGCTTCGATACCAAATCCAAAAATGCCAAGCCACGTCCTTTGCCACCCATCGACCCTTCGCCAATGCGGGCAAAGTTAGAATAGCTATCATATCTATCGCTCATAAACACAGCCACGACACCTTGATTTTTGATCTTTCGGTACGCTACAATGGCATCAAAAATAATCTTTCGGGCTGCATCAACATCTTCTATTCGTTCGACACTTAAATCGCGTAGAAATTCGGCAAGTGGGAACATCGCACGAGAATACAACCACCTGGACAAATGATTACGCGACAGGTGATAGAACATTGACTCCGAGGGAATGTCAAAAATTTTATTTTGCAAATCCTTGAGGTTCTTAATGACAGCCACCACCCATTTGGTATCAGGATCGACAAAATGAAACTCACCAAAACCAAAAGTTGTTGTAACTGCCTCTTTAAGTTCGAGGTGCATGGTTTTGGAATTCTTGTTGATAAACACCGCTGCCAATTGTTTTGAAGCCTCTCTGTTTACTTCCTCGCTCGATTCCAATATAATGGGCAGAAAACGGTCTTGGCTGCGCATGTAGGAGGCTAATTTCAGCCCTGCGGTTGCATCAATTTCGCCCTCTCGTTCAAAACGCACGTCCGATACTACGCCCAATATATTTCGTTTATACTTGTCGTATAAGTCTTTTGCTTCCTCGTAGTTACGAGCCAATAAAATCTTGGGTCTGCCACGCATACGAAGCATCTGTTCGTGCTCGTTTAACGCCTCCGTCATAAACGAACGAGACTGCACAAACACATGTTTGTACAGATAGGGCAATATGGCAGAATAAAATTGAATGGAATTTTCGACAAACAAAATGATTTGTACTCCTACAGATGCAATATCTTCATCGACATTGAGTTTATCTTCTATCAACTTGACGATAGCCAAAAGCAAATCGGTTTCTCCCAACCAACTAAACACATAATCGATGCCAGAGAAGTCCTTGTTTTGATACAACCGATGAAACACCTCGCTCGAAAAGGGAGTCAACAACACAACAGGCACAATCGGAAATAGTTCCTTGAGCTGTTTAGCATATTCAAAAACAGCGCTGTTTTCCACCGCGGGCATCATGATAAACAAATCGAACGACCGTGTTTTAATCAACTCGCTTGCCTCTTCTAAAGTAGAAGCCAAAGTAAAACGTGGTGGATAACGTAAATTAAGCGAGGTATATTCGTTGAAGATCTGTTCGTCGATACGTCCGTCCTCTTCGAGCGTAAAGGCATCGTATTTACTAGCTATCAGCAAAATGTTGTAAATACGCTGCGTCATCAAGCTGGCAAAAGAGGTGTCCTTAAAATACAATTTCTTGATGCTACCGTTGCTATTCATAATTCTTTCTATTAACAATCTATACAGGCATCTTTGCGATACTTGCTACATCTAACAAAGTTAGAAAAAAAATAGATACACACAGCTGTAATAGAAAAAAAACAAATGGACCAACCGTTTGGTTGATCCATTTGCACTATTTTGTTTAGCGATTATCTACTAGTAGAAGAAGAAGTCACAACGACGGTTCTTCAATTCGGCTTTAGGAGGATTAGCCAAAGCACCTTGTGGCTGCATTGCAATACGATCTTCGGCGATACCTGCTTTTACCAATTCGTCTTTTACAGCTTTGACACGTTTTTCGCTTAATTTCAAGTTGTAATCGTTGCTACCAGGGAAATCGCAATAACCGCGAAGTTCAACTTTCATTTCGGGGTTTTCGTTCAATTTCTTAACAACCGATTCGATGTTCTTTTTAGCTTTGCTTGTCAAGGTAACTTTGTCGAATCCAAAATATACAGATTGGTTGTAATCTACGGTAGGATCAATACCCATAGCTGCAAATACTTTCTTCACATCGCCGCAGCAAGAAGGTTCTAAAGCTTCTTGTGGAATACCTTCGCCCCAATAGTTTACAAATGCACCTTTAGGAGTGTTAGGTTGACGATCGCGGAAATCGGCTACTCCGTCACCATCTTCGTCAGGAGTAGTAGCGTGTTGTTTTTCTAGTTCGTCCAAACGAGGTAAGATATTGTTAGCTACGGTATCTTCTAGAACTTTTACGCGTTTTTCCAAGCTATCCAAACGAGCTTCGATGTTGCTTTCGCCAGTACGCAATTTGTGGTAGTCCATCATAGAAAGGTTGCGCATGTGACCACCTTCTTTAGCATTAGGAGCCAATTTAACGCGCAAGCTTGCTGTTACATAAAACTCACCGTCGTTCATGGTACCTTTGGTATAGTCTTGACCTTCGAAGTTATCTTTGTTGTGAATACGGTAGTATCCAGACAAGCCTACTGCCAAATATTTGTTGATGTTATACTCTACTTGAGTACCCAATGGAATAGAAATGTTTTTACCATTGTTTACGTCTTTAGGAGTAGCTTCTGCATACGAGTTGTCGCCTTCTGCTGTGCTTTTAACATCGTAGAATACCATACCAACACCGGCATTCAAATACCAGTTCCAAGCAGCACTGCTACGATATTGTCCGAACAAGTTAAGCAAGTTTACCGACAACATCAACGATGGTGCATACATATTACCTTGGAAGTAATACTTGCCATATTTAGTGCTACTGGTATGACCATGATAAGGCATGTATTGGAAGTTAGCAATAAGACCCCATGCTGGGTTGAACGAATATTCCACATCAAGACCAACGGTCCACAACAATTCTGAAGAAGACAACAATTGATCGATGCGTTGATTAACGTCACCGTCAAATTGAGAAAAACCGCCGTTTACTTGAATTGACCAGTGAGAAAAGTCTTTAAATTCGTGCAAAACCTTGGTTTGAGTGCTTTCTGTAGATTCTACATTGACTTCGGCAGCAGCAAAAGCCCACATCGAAATCAACATCAAAGAGCACAAAGCGAAAAGTTTTTTCATATACAATTTTGATTAAATTACGTAATTATTCAGCTACAAAGATATACATCTTTTTTTATATAATGCTAAAAATCAGCTGTTTTTTATAAAAAATCACAAAAATATTTTTTAACCCTTAACATGACCAAACAAAGTAGCCGCTGTGGCACGCTCTACTTCTACTTCAACGCAAGTTCCAATTTGCACATCACCTTTATCAAACAAAACCACCTTGTTTTGAGATGTACGTCCATACAATTGTTCTTTAGAGCGCTTTGAATAGCCTTCTACCAATACTTCGAACGTTTTACCTACATCCCTTAGGTTACTTTGTAACGACAATTCAAGTTGCAGGTCGATCATTTCTTGCAAACGACGCAATTTAATTTCTTCTGACACATTATCAGGCAAATGCTTTGATGCATACGTTCCTTCGCGCTCCGAGTACTTAAACATAAAGGCACTATCGAAAGCCGCCTCGCGCATCAGTTGTAACGTAAGTTGGTGATCCTCTTCGGTTTCGTCATGAAAACCCGTAAACATATCGGTCGATAGACCGCAATCGGGAATATATTGGCGAATCAACGCTACTTTTTCCAAATACCACTCGCGGGTATATTTTCGATTCATCGATTTTAGAATCTTATTACTTCCCGATTGCACTGGCAAGTGAATATGCTTGCACAAATTGGGGTGTTTGGCAATTGTTTTGATGGTTTCTTCGTGAATATCCTTGGGATGCGAGGTCGTAAAACGAATACGAATATCGGGCACTGCTGTTGCCAACCTGTCTAAGAGCTGCGCAAAATTGATATCTTCGAATTGATACGAATTTACATTTTGTCCCAACAAGGTTACTTCTTTATAACCTTTTGATTGCAAATCTTTTACCTCGTTTAAGATACTTTCGTAAGGACGAGAGCGCTCCCTGCCACGGGTATAAGGCACAATGCAATACGAACAAAAATTATTACATCCACGCATAATCGAAACGAAACCACTGATGCGATTACCACCTATGCGGCGCGGAAGAACATCTTTATAGGTTTCGGTAGTCGAAAATTCGACATTGATGGCTTTGCTTCCTTGCTCTACCTGTGCAATCAAATGAGGCAAATCCATATAGGCATCTGGCCCAACCACCAAATCAACCACTTTTTGCTCAAGCAGGCCCTCTTTTACACGCTCAGCCATGCAACCTAACACACCTACAATTAGATTTTTCTTTTTGCGCTTTAGTTGAGAAAAATACTCCAAACGCGAATTGGCCTTTTGTTCGGCATGATCCCTGATAGAGCAAGTATTCATAAACACAGCGTCAGCCTCTTCGATGGTATCACAAAGCTCATAATCCGCCATTTGCATAACAGCAGCTACTACTTCGCTATCTGCAAAGTTCATCTGACAACCGTAGGTCTCTATAAACAATTTTTTCATACAATTCCGATAATATCGGCACAAAGGTAATATTTTTTGTTGAATCGTATTTTTTATTTAGTTTGTTTCTGCATTCGGTTTGCACTTAAACCTAACGATTAGGCGATTTAACGATTGAACGTTGCAAGCGACAAGCAACAAGCGACAATTGGGTTTCTGCATACGTTTTCTATTAAAATATGTTAATTATCTTAATTTTTCTATGCAAACGTTTGTAATTTAAATAACAGCATATATCTTTGCATTCAGAAAGTCTAAAAGATTTTTCATAGTTTAAGGTTTAGGTTAAGATAAGGGAGGTTTACCTCCTTTATCTTTTTTATTGAGAATCTGCATTTTAGGTTCAAAATAAATTCTAAAAGTATCTAAAAATCCCTTTGCTGTAGGCAAAACATTTGTTTATTCCAAAAGAATAGACTACCTTTGCACTTGTCAGAGAAAATAAGGGAGAGTCTCGATTACAAAATCGGGATTCTTTATTTTTTTGTGTTTTTTCCAAACCCAGAACTAACCACGTACACCCTAAACGACTAAAGTTGCGATTAAGTGAGAGCAGAAGCAAAGTTTACTTTGATTATGCCGAACGTGAGCAACTTCATGAAATGCGAAGCATTGAATAAACAAATAAACAATTAAACAAATATATTATGGCTATCACTTACATGTCAAAAGAAGGTTACGATAACCTATTAAAAGAAATTGCACACTTAGAATCGGTAGAAAGACCCCGTATCGTAAATGCTATTGCAGAAGCACGCGACAAAGGCGACCTTTCGGAAAACGCCGAATATGATTCTGCCAAAGAAGCACAAGGCTTGTTAGAAGCAAAAATTTCGATGCTAAAAGCTACCTTGTTGGACGTTCGTATTTTGGACGAATCGCAAGTATCAACCGACAGCGTTCAAATTCTAACCAAGGTAACCATCCGTAACACCAAAAACAACCAACAAATGAAATACACATTGGTGTCGGAAGCCGAAGCTAACTTGCGCGAAGGCAAAATTTCTACCGGAACTCCCATCGCCAAAGCCCTAATAGGTCATAAAGTAGGCGATATTGTTCCAGTTCAACTACCTGTAGGTACTGTTGAGTTTGAAATCATAAACATTGAACTATAAACATTATGGCAAGCATTTTTAGCAGAATTGTAGCGGGCGAAATCCCTTGCTACAAGGTAGCAGAAAACGACAAGTTCTTTGCTTTTCTAGACATCAATCCATTGGTAAAAGGACACACGTTGGTGATCCCTAAACAAGAGGTTGATTATATCTTCGATTTATCGGACGAGGATTTAGGACAGATGCAAGTGTTTGCCAAGAAAGTGGCAGCTGCTATTAAAGAAGCTTTTCCTTGTTTAAAGGTAGGTCAAGCAGTAATTGGGTTAGAAGTGCCTCATGCGCACATTCACTTGATTCCTATTCAAAAAGAAAGCGATATGCTTTTCTCTAATCCAAAACTTAAGCTATCGCCCGAAGAGTTTAAAGAAATAGCGGAAAAATTACACTCGCTTGTTGCCTGTCAATAGTCGCTTGTCACTTGTCGATTGTATAAAAAAATCCAGAGCGTTTGCTCTGGATTTTTTATATACTCTTATTTAGAGTTGTAAAAGAGGGATTTCAAGGCTTCACCTTTTAAAATTACTCGCATGCGCTCGTGATTTTAAAAGGGCGCTCGGCAATAAAAGCGAGAAAAATAATTCGTAAACTCATTATTTTATTAGTGTAGCCTAAAATTACTCGCATACGCTCGTGATTTTAGGCTACACTCGGCAATAAAAAATAGAAGCGACCTATTTCAAATAAACTTGAACAGGTCGCTTCTATTTTTTATTGCTCTCGCTTGCACTAAAATTCTAAATTATTTGGGGTGCGAGGGAATGGTATCACATCACGGATATTGGTCATGCCTGTTACAAATAGCAGTAAACGTTCAAAACCTAATCCAAAACCAGAGTGAGGAGCAGAACCCCAACGACGAGTGTTAAGATACCACCAAATGTCTTTTTCGGGCACACCCATTTCTGCAGCACGTGTTTTAAGTTTTTCGTAGTCGGCTTCGCGTTCAGAACCACCGATAATCTCCCCAATTTTGGGGAATAGCACGTCCATAGCACGTACGGTTTTGCCGTCTTCGTTTTGTTTCATGTAGAACGACTTGATCTCTTTGGGATAGTCGGTTAAAATAACAGGGCGTTTAAAGTGCTCTTCTACCAAGTAACGTTCGTGTTCGCTTTGCAAGTCGGTACCCCAACCCACGCGGAATTCAAATTTTTTGCCGTTTTTAATGGCTTCTTCAAGGATTTGGATGCCTTCGGTATAAGTTAAACGTACAAATTCGTTTTGCAAAACAAAGTTGATGCGATCAATCAATTCTTTATCGAACATGTCGTTAAGGAATTGAATATCGTCTTTGCAATTATCTAACGCCCATTTTAAGCAGAATTTTACAAAGTCTTCGGCTAATTGCATGTTGTCGGCAATGTCATAGAAAGACATTTCGGGTTCTATCATCCAGAACTCCGACAAGTGACGGGGAGTATTCGAATTTTCGGCACGGAAAGTAGGACCAAAGGTATAAATTTCGCCCAACGAAAGCGCGCCCAACTCACCTTCTAACTGACCCGATACGGTAAGGCTTGCATGCTTGCCGTAAAAGTCTTGGCTGTAATCTACTTTGCCTTCTTCGTTTTTAGGCAAGTTTTCCAAATCCATGGTAGTTACGGTAAACATTTGACCTGCACCTTCGCAGTCTGATGCGGTAATCAATGGAG
The DNA here is from genome assembly GCA_937911935.1 of uncultured Bacteroidales bacterium. GTDB lineage: Bacteria > Bacteroidota > Bacteroidia > Bacteroidales > Paludibacteraceae > Enterocola. The sequence goes on from CALDQH010000087.1 coordinate 8,848, forward strand.
TATGGAAGTAGTAGAAACCACGTTGATGAAAGAAAGTGTGGATTGCCATCGCCATGTTATGACGAATGCGGAACACAGCGCCAAAAGTATTGGTACGAGGACGCAAATAAGCGATGTCGCGCAAAAACTCCATGGAGTGACCTTTCTTTTGCAAAGGATAGGTTTCGGGATCCGCTTCGCCATAAACCTCAATGCTTGTAGCTTGAACCTCAACGGTTTGACCCTTACCCATGGATTGAACCAACACACCATTTACACCGATGCAAGCACCCGTGGTAATTTTTTTCAATTCATTTTCGTCGAAATTAGCATTATCGACTACAATTTGAATATTATTAATGGTAGATCCGTCGTTTAACGCGATAAAACTTACGTTTTTATTTCCACGACGAGTACGTACCCAACCTTTTACAATGATGTTTTCGCCATACGAAGTCATTTGCAACGCTTCGGCTACTTTTTTTCTTCCAATAATTCCCATTCTAGCTGAATTTTTGATATTTAGGGTGCAAATTTAATAATAAAAGGAAAAATGAGAAAGGAGAAAGGAGATTTTTCCTAGTATATTTCTCCTTTTTCCTCTCTCATCTCTCATCTATTTATTATTGGTGTTCTTTGCGGAGCAAATCTTCGATAGTCTTAACAGGGGTAAAGGTTTCGATGGGGACTTCCACAAAAATGGTGTTCCAATCTGCCATAGCTCCATTCCATAACCCAGGAAGTTCTTGGATTGTCATATCGATACCATTTTGTTTCTTTTTGGAGATAAAACCTGTATTTTTATCGATGTAGTTTTTTAAGTTAAATTTATTACCCTTGTAATTGCGCACAGCACAAATTAAATCGACGGGGTTAAAATGCGACGATTCCTTGACCATATCTACTTGGAATCGGTTGTTAAAATCAATTTGTGACGATTCGATAATCTGCAAACTTTTGTGACCGTGTTGGTTACGAACCCAATAAGGACCACCACCAGGTTCACCCTCGTTTTTAACCATTCCGCATACACGAATGGGGCGATTCAATTTACGCGCCAAGTAACTAACGCGCTCACGCATGCTTCGGCTAAAATACGTCATGCTAAAGCGAATGTTCAACATTTTAGCGGCAAAACCTTCTATTTGCGACAAAGAGGCTTCGTTTACAGACAACGACTCTAAATGATGCAAGCATTCGTAAACAGCTTGTTGTATATGCAACAGATAACCTGCCAGAGCTTTCTTATAAAGATAAGTAGTAGGACGAAGCGAATCGATTGTTACATTATCGATATTTTTGATAAAAATAAGATCCGACTCCAAAGCATTTAAATTCTCGATAAGTGCACCATGTCCACCGGGTCTAAACAAAATACTGCCATCGGCATTGCGCACTACACATCCTTTTTTATCCAACGCCACCATGTCGGTCTTGCTCATTTGCTCCGAAAAATCGATGATGTAGCGTACTCCAAGCCTTTCTTCCCATTTGGGGACTACTTGTTGCATCTTTTCTACAAACATAGATTTATGCTCGGGCGATATGGTAAAGTGCATACGAACAGTCTTATCGACATTGGTTGCGTATGCAGCAGCTTCTACCAAGTGCTCTTCGAAAGCGGTCCGAACCTCGTTAGCATAGCGATGAAACAACAACATGGCCTTGGGCTTGTGTTGATAATCCAAACCCTGTTCCGAAAGAATATACCTAGCAATCTGACTGTAATTTTTTTCGTACACCAATCGTTTTAGGTCGTAACCATCTTTTTGCAATACCTTTTCTAACTCTTCGGCAAAAGCAAAAAGAGAAACATTCTCCAAGCAACGAAGCATGTGTGCAAAGCCTATTTTCTTATCAGAAGCATCGTATTTTTGCTCAAAATCAATCAAATCCTTAAACATGCGCGATGCTGCACCCGATGCAGGAACAAACTTTGTCATGCTAAAGTTATCCCTTTGCTGATCGAACAAGGTGGCATACTCTTGCGCTTCTACCTCGGTAAAATGCACAATCCCATCGCCTACCGTTGCAGCCCCAGCCAAATTAGCATAGGGGAAACCTTTCTCAAAATTTTCTATCTGTGTTTGAAATTGAGATTCGGTAATTCCTTTGTCGGCTAGTTGTTTTAAGTCTTTTCCGGATAACATAATGATTGTTTCTAAATAGTGGTTAAAGGTACAAATTAAAATCGTTTAGGGCTTACTATTTCGCTTCTTTTTTCTTTTTGAGCGCCTTTTTCAGGTCTTTCTCTAATTTTTCAATTGTTTTTTCTTGCTCACTAATGGTTTTAAGCAGCTCGTTTAACTCTTCGTTCTCTATCGATGTAGGATATTCTGCCTCTACACGCAATAAGAAGTCGGATAAAATATTCATGTAATTGATAAAAGCATCGTAAGGCGATTCAAAGGTATTTCCCCACGTGGGCTTAAAGCTCATAAAACGGAAATAGTCGGCACATTGCAGGTGCAACCAGTCGCGTTTTAGGTTCTTTTCTTTACACAAGTTTACGCGTTCGGTTACGCTATACAGTTTGTTAATAGCCTCTTCTTGTAGCGCATTGCCCAGCATAATTCCCAAATCTTTTTCTTCGCCTTGCCACGAAACAGGATAGGGAGCCGACAAAGGAGCAATGGGTTCGCCCTCTACGCCAGAGGGCATAACAAAACCAATGTTGTATTTTCTGGCAACCATCGGAATCGCTTTTAGAAACTCAAAAATACCTGTCCACTCTTTTTGAACATCGCCAAAGGTTTCGTACCCCATCCACAAGTTAAATACCTGTTCTTCTTGCGGCGATGCTTGCAGCCAATCCATCAATTTATCGGCGGTAAAGGGATATTCCGACCACGAGGGGTCCGAAAAATGAAAGGTAATATGGTTACTTAAAACATGGTTTCGAGCCAATAGTTTTACCTTTGGCAAATACGCATGTTGATATACATAATTAGGACTACGCCATCCTAAAACATGTTTTGCACCTTCTATTAGGATGGTTTTATAGCCCATTGAAGCCACTTTTTCGCCGATTTCATCGGAATAAATAAAGTCGGTATTTCTAAAGGACGTTGGTTTTTTGCCAAAGAGTTCTTTTACCTTGGCAGCATGTTTGGTTACTTGTCGTTCAAACTCGTCGGCATCAAATAATGATGCCATGGAATGAGCGTATGGTTCTGCTAAAAATTCCACTTTGCCAGTTGCCGCCAACGCCTGAAACGAGTCGATAACCTCGGGGGCATATTGTTCTAATTGCTCGATGGATGCGCCCGAAATGGAAAATGCGCAACAAAAATCGGAATTTTGATTGAGCAATTGCAAAAGTAGTTTGTTGGTAGGAAGAAATGACTTCTCTGCCAAGTAACGCACGCGATCTTCGGTTGCAAAGTCGTCGTAATAATAATGATCATTCCCTATTTCAAAAAAACGATAACGTTTTAATACGTATGGAATGTGTACTTCAAAATATAAGCAGATGGTTTTCATATAATTAAGAATGTGGAATTAGAGTTAGGAGTTAGGAGTTAGAAGTTAGGAGTTAGGAATTATTTATCACCGTATCATATATGGCACGGACTTTAAGGCCGGCTTTGTCCCACGTTATTTGGTTAACCTCGTTTCTGCCCTCTCGGCTCAAGGTTTCGTAAATAGAGGGATATTCAACAATGGCATAAATAGCATCTGCCATGGCATCTATATCCCAGTAATCGGTTTTGATAGCATGAGACAAGATTTCGGCACATCCCGATTGTTTGGATATGATCGAAGGTGTACCTACTTGCATGGCTTCTAAGGGCGATATACCAAAAGGTTCTGATACAGACGGCATCATATAGACATCGCTATCTGCCAACATTTGGGTAACTTCTTTTCCTTTTAAGAACCCCGTAAAGTGCATTTTATCAGCAATACCTCGCTCTGCTACCAAATCTATCATTGCTTGCATTTTATCTCCGCTTCCTGCCATCACAAAACGTACATTTTGGGTTCGTTTTAGCACTTTTGCAGCAGCCTCAACAAAATATTCAGGACCTTTTTGCATGGTGATACGTCCCAAGAATGTAACCAATTTTTCTTTTCGAGGTGTTTTTACAAACTGCTCAACGTTAGGAATTGGATCTACGGCATTGTGTACCGTTGTCACTTTTCGAGGGTCTTGGTGGTATTTTTCGATAACTGTTCGACGGGTCAATTCACTCACGCAAATGATATGATCTGCCACATCCATGCCCCTGCGCTCAATGCTATAGACCGTGGGATTTACTTGTCCGCGACTGCGATCAAAATCGGTGGCATGTACGTGAATCACCAAAGGTTTGCCCGTAATTTGTTTAGCAAAAATACCAGCTGGATAGGTTAACCAATCGTGCGAATGAATAACATCAAAATCCAAGCTATGCGCTAACACACCTGCTACGGCCTCGTAATTGCTAATTTCTTGCAATAAATTGTCGGGATAACGACCCGAAAACTCGATACAACCCAATTCGTTGGTCCCGATGCGGGTAAAATCGTATCGGATACGATCGCGGTAGTAGAAATACTCGTCGGGGTGCATGATGTTTCCCTGCACCTGCTCCACTTGCTGGTACGACACATCTTTATAAACCACAGGCACATGGCAAGCACCGATGATCTTTAAAAAACTCTGATCTTCGTCGCCATAAGGTTTGGGAATAACAAAAGTGATGGATAAATCCTCTTGCTGCGCCATTCCGCGCGTCAGGCCATAACTGGCTGTACCCAAACCTCCCAATATATGGGGTGGAAATTCCCACCCAAACATCAACGCATTCATAATAATGAGTTTATTGCATGGCTTTTATTAATTGTAACGTGCGTAAAATTTCGCCTACCGATGGTGCATACGACATAGCACCGTGTCCTTTGTACGGAGGATTTCCGTCGTGCAATTCGGAAAGTGTACCGATACATAACTTTTTCATCTCGGCTTCCATACCGATTAACAAGCGTTCTACAAAGGAGAGTCCAGAATTGCGGTGTATTTTTAGGTATGCCTCGGCGTATGCTCCCGTAAACCAGGGCCAAACTGGGCCATTGTGGTAATTGCGATTGCGCTCCAACATACCTCCCACATAATTAGGACGATAGTAGCCACTCTTGGGGCTTAAACTGCGCAAGCCTTTTGGGGTAAGCAACTCGCGTGTACAAACATCAAGTACCGATTTTTGTTGCTGCCTGCTTAAGGGCGAGAATGGCAAAGAAACCGCCAATATCATGTTGGGGCGAACCTCAACATCACGGTATTGTCCATTGACATAATCGTATAAATACAATCCGTTCCAAAATGTATCTACAAAAGACTGAGCCACTTGCTCTGCCATTTGTTGCCACTGGATTTTAAGCGTAGGCTTTTTTACAAGTGAGGCGGCAAAACAAAGCGCATTGTACCACAAAGCATTGATTTCTACAACAAAACCTGTGCGAGGCGTAATGGGCTGGTTGTTCTCGGTAGCGTTCATCCACGTCATCGGAACTTGCGTACCATCTACATACAACAAGCCATTTTTTCGTAAAAATAAATTGGGATGATGCTGTGATATTATATACTGAACGATACTAACTACCATATCCTGCATATCCGCAGGTAATATATCACACACCGATGCATACTGCTGCAACGACCATACAAACCACAACAAAGCATCGGGAGCATCCAACTCATTAATCGATGTAGAGCACTCTCCTTGCATAAAAGCATCAATCTCACGCATGGCGGTTGTAGCCATTTCTACAAAAGTGGTGTTTTCGCCAATAGAGAGCGTGCACCCAGACATGGCTATAAATTGATCGCGTGCTCTTACTTTAAACCAAGGATAACCAGCCAACAAATACACACCATTTTCTACTTTTTTGGTAAATTGTATGGCAGCATTGCGCAAACAATGATACATATCAACACGCGCCTGGCGCAAAGCCAGTTCGTTTTCCCACATCTTTTTTAGTGCAGCCGGCGATATTTCGTCAATCCCTGCGGTAAAATAAATGCTTTCACCTTTTTTTATTGGCATCTCAAAATAACCTGGAACCATCAAATCTTCGGTACAAGGATACCCTCTTTCTTGTTCTTTGGCATATAAAAGATGATTATACCAATGAGGCTGATGATGATAATGGGGTTGTTTGGAAAATTGCAAGTATAAAGTTGGATAAGGCTCGTACAAACAAAAAGCAGCACCTTTTGTAGCTGGGATAGCCTGAGTCGATGCCACATCGTTAGCTACGCACAATTCGTGCACACTACGAAATGCCAAAAAGGGTTTAAAACGAATGGTAGTTGCGGAATGTGCTTGCAGCAGTGTGTACTTGGTAATGGTACGCGATTGATTGGAAACCATCAAGCGTTCTTTGGAAATAATAACCCCACCTACTCGATAAATTGTTTTTGAGATTAGTTCGCAAGTAAACTCACGAATGTATTTATGCCCATTAGGACTAAAATGACCACCTTCGTACTGATGTACCCCCAAATTAAACTCCGCACTATGCTGAATAATGGTTTCGTCGAGCGACGAAAGCAACACATGCTTATTGCCATCTATCTGCGGAATTGGAATAACCAACTGACCATGGTATTTACGTGTGTTGCAATCTACCAACGTAGTGCTATTGTAAGCACCCGAACGATTGGTACGCAGCATCTCTTTGGTAAGCGATTTATCCAAATTGGTTAAGACGCTTTTGTCGAAGTTGAGGTAATTCATGCCAATAATTCTTTTGCAATCGTTTGCTAAATTAAATAGAAATAATCACAAAAACAAATTAGTCTCGCTCAAAATTCAAAGTAATTTTTTGAGTTTGAGCATTTTGAAGAACAAATAAGGGGAAATATTAGCGCAGAGCTATAACAAAACGTGGATTTTCAAAATCATCCATGAGCAAACGGGTTTTATATCCACGCTGCTCAAAAAGAGCACAGGTTTGCGTGCCAAACTGCCTATTAATTTCTAAATAAACAGCAGGCGTGTTGGTTTTATCGGCAAAATCAGCAATAGCTCGATAAAAAAGAAGAGGATCATTATCGGGTACAAAAAGGGCTGTATGTGGCTCGTAATCCAAAACATTCGCTTGCATCTGGTCTTTTTCGCACTGCATGATATACGGAGGATTGCTTACCAACATATCAAACTTTTGAGAGGTAATTTGATTGGCATCTTTTAAAAAGTCCAGGTGGCAAAATTGCACATTTACACCGATGGAATGGGCATTTTTTTGCGCAACAGCAAGGGCTTTTTCAGAAATATCAATTGCCATAACTTGCGCATTCTTTAGGTAGTTTGCAAGCGAAATGGCCATGCAACCACTCCCCGTTCCTACGTCTAAAATACGCAGCGATTCACGTTCTTTGTTTTCTGTGAGAATGTGGTTTACCAATTGTTCGGTCTCGGGGCGGGGAATTAATACATCGGGGGTTACTGCAAACTTTAGCCCCATAAAAGATTCGTAGCCAAGCACATACTGCAAAGGGGTGTTCATTTTTAGTTGCTCCAACATGGCTTGCAAACGGCTTATATGCGCCTGCGTGTAAGGCAAATCGGATAGGAAGTAGGTTTTTTGCTCGTCAATTTGCAAAACATGCGCTACACAAGCCCTAAAAATAAGCGATGCTTCGTGCGCGGTGTAAAGCGGAGTAAGTTGCTGTTTGTATTGTGTATAGAGTGTTTGCACCTGACAAAGGTAATACAAACCGAGCGCAATGACAAAAAAACGCCAAATGATTTGGCGCGAGATACAAAAAAATGTAATTTTGAATCTCGACTTTGGACTTATGACAGTAAACGAAACATACATGCGACGTTGCCTGCAATTGGCGCGTTTGGGGCGAGGCTATGTGGCCCCCAACCCCATGGTAGGGTGCGTTGTGGTAGCAGAGGGGCGTATTATTGGCGAGGGCTATCATAGGCAGCACGGAGGGGCACATGCCGAGGTAAACGCGCTAAATAGTGTCAAAGAAAGACATTTGTTGCCCGAAAGTACGGTATATGTTAATTTAGAACCCTGCTCACACTACGGGAAAACACCACCTTGTGCCGATAGGCTGGTATCAGAAGGAGTCAAAAAAGTCGTTATATGCAATGTAGATCCTAATCCGCAGGTGGCAGGACGCGGTATTGCTAAACTAAAGGCTGCTGGCATCGAAGTAGAAACGGGTGTATTAGAAAAAGAGGGTTGGGAGCTAAACAAACGCTTTTTTACCTACTTTACCCAAAAACGCCCCTATATTATTTTAAAATGGGCTCAGACCGCCGATGGCTTTTTAGATGCTTTTGACGACAAACCCATTCGTATATCGACCGATATTACCAAAGCCTTGGTGCACCAAATGCGTGCCGAAGAAAGTGCCATTTTAGTAGGCACCCAAACTGCCCTAAAAGACAATCCCAGTTTGCACACGCGCCGTTGGTTTGGAAAAAATCCGCTGCGCATTGCCATCGACAAAAGCCTAAAGATTCCACCTACACATCATTTGTTAGATGGGTCACAAGCCACGCTTATTGTAAACCAAGAACAAAATGAGGCTCCCTATTTAGCCGTAGATTTTGGTCAAAACATCGTACCTCAACTATTGGACCATTTGTACAAGACCAAAATCCAATCTATTATTATAGAAGGTGGCCAAAAAACATTACAAACTTTTATTGAAGGCAACTATTTTGACGAAATTCAAGTAGAAATAGGGCATTATTGTTGCCATCAAGGTACGCCATCACCCTCTATCCCCGATGGATTGCGTGCAGACATACAGCACATAGGCGATGGTACCTTTGTACATTATTATCGATAAAATGGAGTTATTTGAACAAATAGTAGAACTTGTTTTCTCGGGTGCCTATTGGTACCTGACCATTGCCAGCATTGCCATTGTTTTGCTGGAAAACAAGAATCCAGTACGTACCGTTGCGTGGGTACTGCTATTGCTATTTATACCCTATTTTGGATTGTTATTGTACATCGTCTTTGGTCGTAGTTTTAAACGACAAAGCAGGTTGTCGCGCAAAATGCACGCTCAATTGACACGCTCCACCAACACAGCTCGCAGTCAGATGGCTGCGGCAAACGACTCGTTGGTTAGCAACTATCAACCACTAATTAAGTTATTGCAAAAAACAGCCAGTACACCGCTTTCTGCCAACCAAGACGTAGGTATTTATACCGATGGTAAGACGCTATTAAACGACATGCTTAAGGACATAGAAAGTGCAAAACACCACATTCATGCCGAATATTACATCATCGAAAGCGACGAAACTGGCAATGCTTTTAAAAACGCTTTGATAAAAAAAGCCCAAGAAGGCGTTAAAGTAAGACTCATTTACGACGACTTAGGTAGCTGGCATTTAAAACGTTCTTCGATTCGAGAGATGAAAAAGGCAGGCATACGCTTGTTCTCGTTCTTTAAAATCCGTTTCCCGTTTTTTACCACCAAACTAAACTACCGCAATCACCGCAAAATCGTTATTATCGACGGTAAGGTAGGTTATTTAGGCGGTTTTAATATTGCCGATCGATACACCAAAGGATTGCAATGGGGCGTATGGCGTGATACGCACATCCGAGTACAAGGAAATGCCGTTATCAACCTGCAAAATATTTTTAGAACCGATTGGTCTTACATGACCAATAAGGTATTTAAAAACGATGCCTATTTTCCTGTTTCTACGGGACAAAACAACTATTTTATGCAAATAGTGGGTAGCGGGCCAGACATGGATTGGCAAACCATTATGCAGGGATATTTGTACGCCATAATGCATGCTAAAAAGTATATTTACATACAAAATCCCTATTTCTTGCCTAACGAGAGCATTGCTAATGCCATTCAAATGGCAGCCTTGCGTGGTGTGGATGTAAGGGTAATGATTCCGTTTAAAAGCGACGAACACATTGCCTTTGAGGCATCTATATCGTATATGGGAGACATCCTAAAATCGGGAGTAAAAATACTACAATACCAAAAAGGGTTTATTCATGCTAAAACCATGGTAATTGACGGAGAATTGAGCATAGTAGGAACGGCAAACATGGATTTACGCAGTTTCGAACAGAACTTTGAGGTAAATGCCTTTATTTACAACGCACAAAAAGCACAAGAACTTACCAATATATTTACCAGCGATAGCAAGGATTGCAAAACACTATCGTATTGGCGCTGGAAGAAACGCCCCATTTACCGCAAAATAGTACAATCCATGGCTCGTCTATTAAGCCCTGCCTTATGATGAAACGCATCTTTTTAGTTGGATACATGTGTGCCGGGAAAACAACCATCGGAACGGAATTGGCACAAAAATTGGGCTATCGTTTTGTCGATTTAGACCAATACATAGAACAAAAGCAAGGCAAAAGCATTGCGGCTATTTTTGCCGAAAAGGGCGAAGCTTTCTTTAGGGAGTTAGAAAGAGAGGCTTTAGACGATATGATAGGGCAAGAAAACGTGGTAATTGCCACTGGTGGCGGCACCCCTTGCCAAGGCGATAACATGACACGAATGAACCGAAACGGCACTACGGTTTTCTTAAATCCTAACCTGGACGAATTAGCCTTACGCTTAGAAATTGGCAAACATACACGTCCTCTTTTAAAAGACAAGACATGTGCAGAAATGCGCCATTTCATCGAGCAAATGCTAAAAGAAAGACTTCCCTATTACAGCCAAGCAAAATATACCTGTAGTGGCGATTTAGCGACAGGGGCATCCGAAATTATAGCCCTATTGACAAAAAAAATAGTTACCTTTGCACAAATTTAAGCCAAAGAAATATGAGAACTTACACTTGCGCTGCCGATTTAGGCGATATTAAAGCAGCCGTAAAAGAAGCCTTAGAAGTAAAAGCCAACCCGTATAAATGGGATACCATGGGTAAAAACAAAACCTTGTTAATGGTATTCTTTAATTCCAGCTTGCGTACCCGATTAAGCACCCAAAAAGCAGGTATGAACTTGGGTATGAACACCATCGTATTGGACGTAAATGCTGGTGCATGGAAATTAGAAACCGAACGTGGTGTAATTATGGACGGCGACAAACCCGAACACTTATTGGAAGCCATCCCTGTTATGGGTAGCTATTGCGACCTGATTGGCGTGCGCTCGTTTGCTCGTTTTGAGAATAAACAATTTGACTACGAAGAAGTTATCCTAAACCAATTTATCAAATATTCGGGCAAACCTGTATTTAGCATGGAGTCGGCTACCTGCCACCCCTTGCAAGCCTTTGCCGATTTGATTACCATAGAAGAGTACAAACAACAAGAACGCCCCAAAGTGGTATTGACTTGGGCGCCTCACCCCCGTGCGCTACCACAAGCCGTTCCCAACTCGTTTGCCGATTTTATGAATGCTGCCGACGTGGATTTTGTCATTACCCACCCAGAAGGCTACGAATTAGACCCTCAATTTGTACGTGGCGCACGCGTAGAATACGACCAACGCAAAGCCTTTGAAGGGGCTCACTTTATTTACGCCAAAAACTGGTCGGCATACGCAGACCCTAATTACGGCAAAATATTGTGCCAAGACCGTGCTTGGACGGTAGATACCGAAAAAATGGCATTAACCGATAATGCTTACTTTATGCACTGCTTGCCTGTTCGTCGCAACATGATTGTTACCGACGATGTGATTGAAAGCGAACGCAGCATTGTCATTCCCGAAGCAGCAAACCGCGTGGTATCGGCTCAAACCGTTATTAAACGTATGTTAGAAGCGATGTAGTCACTTCGCAAAGCGAAGTTCCGGTGAATTTTGCGAGTAAGCGAGAGCAGAAGCAATGTGACATTGATTATGCCGACTGTTGCGATTAAGCGAGAGCAGAACAAATTTATTTGTTATGCCGAGCATGAGCAACTTGAGCGAAGCTAACGCGAGCAAATTCATGAGGGCGAAGCCCGAATAATCGGTGATTCGACGAACTGAATAACAACAAGGCGACCCAAATTGGGTCGCCTTTGTTTTACTCGTTATCCTCTAAAATATCTTGTATTACTTTATCGTGGAAAATTTTTCGGACATTGACTTCTTCGTCACGAATCAAATATCCACCTTTGCCGATAACGGTTTTACCATCTTTAAACTTAGAAGATGCCAGCCTAAACTTGATGTGATCAAAGTCTTTTCCGTACACATCCAAGCCCAATCGGATGGGTTTAAGTAGCGCAATGTGGTAGTCAAACGATGCGTCTAAGCCTTGTGTCCCACCTACACCTAAACGGTATTTATCCATGGATACCATAAAGGGATAGATTTCTATTTCGTTGTTTTTTACCACCAACTCTACCGATACGCTATCGATAACATTCTTGGTTTTTTTGCTAAACATCAACATCTTAGCAATTTCAGAAAAAGTTTCTCCGTCCATCAGCACCAAACTATCGCCTCGCAACCACGCACCTGCATTCACAGACGGTAGCTTAATATTCATTGCCGAATCTAATTGGGCGTTGGCAGATAATTCGCAAGCAACACTGCCATCGAACGAACGCAACATGGGCATAATGCTATCCAACTCGGGCATGGCATGAATAAGGCTGCCTATTTGCACGCTATCCATATCCACAGCCAATGCTACATCGGCAGATTGTGGTTGCTTGCAGGTATAACTCACATGCATAGCCGCTTTGCCTACTTGCGTACTGGTTGATAAATTAGCTATCGTCATTACTTGGTCCTTAACTCGAACTCTTCCTTTAAAATCTGCCAGACGCATCTTGCTAAAGAAAACCGAATCGACATTCGCATTAAAACACAAATCTAAATTGCTTGGCAGCATGATGAGTGACGCATTTGTCAAGGAATCGATTGCTATTTCTTCTGATTCGTCGTATAAACCCAGTGTATCCGACTCTGCCAACTCCGCATTATCCTGTGCAACAAGACTATCTGTTGGCATGGTACTCATCGCCGTATTTGCCGCACGCAGTAGCTGATTCAAATCCAAACGACGCGAAGTAAGACCTAAATTGGCATGCAGTGTCTTGCCACGCAATAGGTAACGACGCATATTGCTAACCTCGCCCGAAAGACGCATGTTTGACCTACCTACTCGCAAGCGTAAATCATCCAATTGTAAGGTATCATCGTTAAAACTAATATCCACCTTACGCAACGAAGTACGCAATGGGAAGTTAGGATCGCGCATGCGGAACGATTTGAGGTAGATATGTCCTTTGTTGGTAAAATGCTTTAGGTAGGTTTCGGAAACATCGTCACTCTGCATCACTTGCATACCTATTTTATACAAACTATCCAAATTAATAACGGGTTGCTGACTATCGGGAATTCTCACTAACTGATTTTTAGCAATGCGCTTGTAAGTTCTAAAACGGGGCGTTGCATCAAAAGTAAGCAAGGTAGAATCTAACACCATGCCAGCACGTGGGGTGGACCACAATACCGAATCGAAATATAGCCTTACTGCACCCGTTGGAACAAAGGTATGCTCTTTGTTGGGCATTACACTGGTAGAAGCCATGGCACGTTTGGCTTTGAACAAAAGTGTATCGTTTGCCACGCCATCAAAGCCTTTACAAGCCAACGAAACACGCAAACGAGGAGCACGATTGCCGCTTAAATCGTCCGCGAGAAAACTGGCAGACAACCGATCTACCTGTGCTCTCACCTTGCGTTTATGACGAATGTTCATATTACTAAAAGCAATACGGGCATTGACAAGCGAAGTATCGATGCGCGAGGACCTTCTGCCAAATTTAACTCCGGTATTGGTATATAAACTTGCCCTAAGCGAATCAACCAACACACGAGTACGAGCCTGTGGTATATTCACAAACACATCATCGCCCGTTAGGGTACTTTGCGAATGTAGGTTATAGATTTTTTTATCGATTAAATCTTGCAAAAAGAATTGCGCATTGATATCGGCATCCACCAAACCACGCACGCGCGAACGTTCGTAAAAAGGATAAAGCTCATTTAGTTCTTTTAGGTTAAGGTGTCCTTTAAAACGCAAATCCCAATGTTCCTTTTGCCTTTTGTATTTAGCATCTGCCTTTAAACTAAGGTGCGATTCGCCACTTTTAAATACAAAATCGGCTATTTTTAGGTACGTAGAATCTTTGCTATCAGGATGATAAGAAGCACTGGCATTGAGTTGCAAACGATCTATTTTTTCTTTGCGACCTTCGGCACTACCTTTTAGGTTATTAAGTGCCACATCGACATGCACAGCAGGAATTTGGTCATTGCCATAAAAGCCTTTGGCTGTTGCTTCTATTTCTGCCCCACCACTTAATCGGATACCCTTAAAATAAGGAACCAGTGGTTTGGGCATTACGGTTAATAGTTTTTCTAATTTAGGCGAATGAAAACGCGCATTGGCATCCAAATAATAGGTACTATCGTTGTTTATTTGGGCAATGCCCTTAGCAAAAAGTTGGGTTTCATCGAACGAAAGTTGGGCATGCCTTACCGCGAACTTAGAAAAGGTCGTATCTGCCACCACATGTAAATCGACGCCCAATGGTTTTCCCACGATGCTGAACAACGAATCGTTCATGTTTACTTGAGGAGCCCATAGTTCTGCTTTTAGCAACATGCTATCGGCTTGCATTTGAGTATATGCAAAAAACGATAATTTATTGACAGCATAATGCGCATTGGCAGGAATTTCATGATAAGTAAGGCTATCTACGTCTAACTGCACATCGCCTTCTAACAACAAGGGTGTATAACAAGCGTTAGAAACTAAGTTGATGTTATGTATGGCAACATTGTACTGTGCCGTATCGTTTTGGTAATAAACTGCCCCATTTGCCAATTTTAATGTATCTACATAAATAGGAGGCAGAGGCGACGAAGCCGTTGTGTCAGGCTCTGAAGGCAAAAATACATCCCAATTGTTAGCATCTTTACGTGTTTTGGCAAACACCTGTGGGTTATCCACGTAAAGTTTACAGATGCTGACATCACCTTGGGATAAGTAGTTATCTGCATTTATACACGCATACAAGCTATCAACGTACAAAAGCGTATCTTTGGGTTGTTCTACTTTGCTATAAACAACAACATCGCTCATCGTCACAGAAACATGAGGCCAAGTGCTAAACAAGGTATAATCCATGTTGCCTATTTCTACCTCGGCATTCATGTATTCGGGCACCAGTTCAAGCAGTTCGGTACGTACAGTCGGTGTAATGGCTATACGCAACGCTATAAATGGCGAGGCAAGCAACAACACAATTAGTAGTAGCACTACGCAAACTACGATACAGAGTACCTTGGCGAGTTTTTTCATGCTGTAGTAACGATTTTAAAGAGTTTATCGTTTCGGCGAAGTACCTCGGTAGTTTTAATGGAGAAAACATCGCCTTTATTCACCTCATCAACAGGTTTTAAATCAAGGCGTAATTCGTCTATGGTAGCTTCGTAAGCACCAGTGGTTTCGCCTGTTACCAAAATTTTATCGCCTATTTTTAGGTTTTGAGTTTCTAAGATGCATTCTGCCACCCCAATCTTTTTAAAGTAATTGGTAATTTTTCCGATGTACATTTTCTTTTCGACGGCAGACGAGCCGTAACGAGGACTCCATTCGCCCAAGCGTTGTCCCAAATAATAACCGTTCCAAAAACCACGGTTGAATACGCGCGATAGGCTATCGTCCCAAGCAGCAATTTTTTCTTCGCTGAAAGTGCCATCTAAGCAACTATCTATAGCTTGGCGGTAAGCACTTACTACATGCTTAACGTATTCGGCGCCACGGGCACGCCCTTCTATTTTAAAGACACGCACCCCCGATTGCATCATTTTATTGATGAAATGGATGGTTTTTAAATCTTTGGGCGACATGATATAGGCATTATCCACATCTAACTCAACATCGCCTTCTTTGTCTAAAACGGTGTAAGCCCGACGGCACACTTGCATACAAGAACCACGGTTGGCGCTACGGTTAAACTCGTGCAAACTCAAATAACATTTGCCCGATACTGCCATGCAAAGTGCCCCATGGCAGAACATCTCAATGCGCACTTTTTTACCATTACGGCCGCAAATATTTTCTTCTTGGATTGCTTGGTATATTTTAGCAACCTGGTCCATATTCAACTCACGCGCTAACACCACCACATCGGCAAATTGAGCGTAAAATTTAAGAGCTTCTACGTTGGCAATGTTTAATTGGGTAGAAAGGTGTACCTCAACCCCTTGGCTACAAGCATATTGCATAGCCGCCACATCGGCTGCAATAATGGCTGACACGCCCGCATCTTTTGCCGTATCAACAATGGCACGCATAGCCTCTAAGTCGTCATCGTACAAAACAGTATTAACGGTTAAATACGTTTTAACGCCTTTTTCGTTGCAACGTGCTACAATCTGACGCAAATCGTCGTGCGTAAAATTACTGGACGAATGGCTGCGCATATTTAATTTTTCGATACCAAAATACACCGAATCGGCACCTGCCTGCAAAGCAGCTGCCAAACTCTCCCACGAGCCTACAGGCGCCATAATTTCGTAATCTTCTCTGCTACCCAACAAGGCTGGGTTTACTAAAGGTTGTTGGTTCATATCGCTTTGTTGTTATTTGTTATTTATACAGCAACTCGTACTAAGGAGCGATGTTATGAGCATCGCTCTATCAATGCCCTGACTATCTTAGAAGCAGCCATACCATCGCCAAAAAGAGGCGGGAAATGTACTATTTTATGTTCAAATAGGTGAAATGCATCGACAATAGCCTGTACATCTGCATCCACCAACATTCCTGCCTTAGCCTGCAAAATTTCTACCCATTCGGTTTCGCTTCGTAAAATAAGACACGGTTTTTCAAAAAAGAAAGCCTCTTTTTGTACACCGCCCGAATCGGTAATAACCATCGAGGCCTGTTTTTCGAGTAAAACCATATCTAAAAACGAGGCAGGCGGAATGATTTTTAGCCCTTTCGCATTCGTTACTTTATTTAGAACATTTTTCGATAAAAGTACCTCCATCTGCTTGCGTGTACGCGGGTGCAAAGGCAGCACAACAGTTTTAAACTCCGAAATGTGCAGCAGAGCCTCAAAGATAGCCGACAATCGCTCGGCATTATCGGTATTATTGGCACGATGAATCGTAGCTAAAATAAAATCCCCTTTTTGCAAAGAAAGTTCCGATAAAATGGCACTTTTTTGCTCGGCAAGCGTAGCAAAATAAAGGCTATTATCGTACATAACATCGCCGCTTAAAATAACTTTGCGCTCTTTGTTCTTTAAAAATTGAGCAGGCGATGCAAGCAACCCTTCCTTGGCCAAATTATCGATAGCCACCTGAGTGGGAGCAAAAAGAAGGGAAGATACTTGATCACATAAAATACGGTTTATTTCCTCGGGCATGCTCATGTTATACGAACGCAAACCAGCCTCTACATGAAAAACAGGAATGTTCAACTTAGACGCTGCAAGGGCTCCTGCTAAGGTAGAATTGGTATCGCCATACACCAAAACCCCGTCAAAATGGTCCGAAAGTAACACTTTCTCAATGCCTTCTATCATTTTGGCAGTCTGCTCACCATGATGACCCGAACCTGCTTGCAAGCGATAATAAGGCTTGGGAATACCCAATTCCTCAAAAAAAATCTCCGACATATTGGCATCGTAATGCTGTCCCGTATGCAAAATTCGCTCTTCGATAATTGGCAACAACCCACTGGCACGATTTACCTGTTGTATCTCGCGCGATATGGCTGCCGCCTTGATAAACTGCGGACGAGCACCAATGATGGTCAAAATTCGAATCATGTTGCAAAAATAACGTTATTTTCTCCTTATGATGCAATGGTTTGCAAAAAAAGATTATTTTTGTAAGGTTGAATGCTTTTTGTTGCAAAGCAATTTAATCAATTTGGTAATCTGTCAACAAAATAACCCAAACAAATACATACCATGAAAAAAAATCTACTCACGTTGTTTGCAGGACTTATTATGGCTATCAGTCCTGCTGTTGCCGATGTCACTTTTACGGTGAATGTACCTTCGGGCACCAAGCAATGCTACGTAACGGGCGAATTGCCTGCGCTCTCTAATTGGTCGGCAGGAGCAGCCGTGCCCATGACCAAAGTTGATGGGAAAGACCAATTTACCGTGACTATTGTAGGCATTACAGCAGCCGATGTAAAAGCATCACAAGGCTACAAATACATTTGCGGACCCGATTGGAAATACGTAGAAATAACAGCTAGTAGTGGCGAAGTTTCCAACCGCAAAACGGTGGGTAATCCTGATACCGTTGCCAAATGGCGCAATACCTACAACCCCATTGGTTTGGTAGAAAAGTACACCATTAACGGCAAGAACTACCCCGTTCAGATTTTGCTACCTGCTGCTTACGACAAAACCAAGTCGTACCCCGTTACCTATATGTTTGGCAGACACATGCGCTACCGTGATGCTGGCGACGATGCACAAATGGGCGACCGTATTTTGTATTCGGGCTCGTGGAACGTAGCCAGTGCCATTAACACCATGGAATCTGCTGGCGAAAATCCGGGCATTATTGTTGTTATTTATGCTCAACTCCCCGAATTTACGCCGTGGAAAAACGAAGAATTTATGGGAACAGGTGCTGCTGACAAATTCTTATCGAGCGTGGTAAAAGAATTTATTCCTGTATTTGAACAAAAATACAGTGTCGATAAGCAAAACAGAACCATCACAGGTGCCGACGTAGCTGGTCTGTTTGCCTACTATGCAGCTATCCAGCACCCAGACCTATTTGGATCGTGTGGTTTGTTTGCTCCTTCGTTTTGGTACAACAAAGAAGCTCTAGCAGCTTACATGGAAGGTTTTACCCCCAAAGCTACCAATACCAAATTTGTGTTTACATCGGCTAAAAACGACATGGAATTTACCCGTACCGACAACGCTACCTTTATGGGGTATTTAAAAGAGGCGGGTTATACCAACATCAAAACGTTGAACAGCACTACAGGTATGCACGACGACAAAACGTGGGGCAGTCAATTTCCTGTCGTGTTTAAATACCTAAAAGGCATCAGCGAAGACGCATCGCTTACCGATGTTCAAAGCCGCAGTCTAGCTGTAGAAAATCGTGCAGCAACCGATGTTCAAAGCACTTGGACCTTTATGAAAGGCGAAGGCACTACTACCCTTACATGTACCGACTACAAAACCACTTCGGGCTATTTCTATAAAGATGGTAAAACTGCCACACCAGCACAAATTATCGCGGTAGAAATTCCCGTAGATGGCAAAACATACTCCTACTATTGGAACTTAAACAATGGCAGCGATTGTAGCGGTTCTTTACTAATAAATTCAAATAAAAGTATTGGTTTTAAAAATTCGAGAACCACTCCTTCTTGGCAACGAGTAGCTGTGTTTGAGGATGGTTCTTACAAAGAATCTGCTGTTAGTGCTTCTTTATTTAAAATAAATGGCATAACGGCAAAAGTAGGTGCAAACTTTACAGTCAGTGCCGTATTAGAATTTGATGAAGACAAAACAGTTTCAGTACGCTCTTCTACCGTAAACTCGGGTGGCGACAATGGCGAGATGGTTAGCGGAACCGTTTCTGACGATTGTACCTCTGCAAAAATTACCTACTCCTACCTAACCAACCAACTCATCATTGAAGAAGGCGTAGAAGCAGAGAAAGAAGCTATTGATTTGGATTACTTTAAAGGCGAACCTGCGGTTGTACGAACAGGTAGCACCGTAAAAGTAAAGGTAAAAATCAACGACCTAAATGGCAATACAGTTGCCTATCGCATGAACCATAACAATCAATCGTCCGAAGCCATCATCTTTACCAAAGGAAGCAATGGCGAATCGTACTATACCATCACTAACGCTCAAAGCGGCATTTATGGTTTTTATATGGATGTAACGGTGGCTGGAACTACCACAAAAGCCTACAAGGCCGTTTACGTAAAAGTATTGGACGGAAAAACCATCGAGCCCAAGATTCACACCAATCCCTATGCTGAAATAAACTGGGCAACCATCAACCAATACAAAGGTAATTTCCACACACATACCACCCAATCGAACGATGCAGCAGACAACTTTACCACCGCTTATGTAGTAGATAAGTACCACAGCGCAGGCTATAAGATTTTATCGCTTACCGACCACGACTACAACCCCTACCCATGGACGATGTTCCCTCAATTTAAACCAGGAGTTCAAGCTCGCGATCCACAAGCCTTGGGTATGTTGGCTGTTCCTGGCAACGAATTAAGCAAGGACAACACCAATAGTTGGAACGAAAGCAGTGGCGGACAATTTAATCACCACAACGACTTCTTTACAGGACGTCAAGGACAAGAATTTGCCTCGCTACAAGAATCCTATGCCTATACCTACGCCCTTGGCGGTATGCAAATTATTAACCACCCTGGACAATATTGGGATTTGGGTACCACCTATTCCGAAACCGCTAAAAATGGTCCTGGCTGGCACGCAAATAACTTTAAAACCTATCCATCGCTTATTGGTTTAGAGGTTTATAACCAAGGCAATCGT
The DNA here is from genome assembly GCA_937911935.1 of uncultured Bacteroidales bacterium. GTDB lineage: Bacteria > Bacteroidota > Bacteroidia > Bacteroidales > Paludibacteraceae > Enterocola. The sequence goes on from CALDQH010000087.1 coordinate 29,322, forward strand.
CGTCCTAACGACCGCATTTTGTGGGATCAAATTTTGGATCGTACGATGCCAAGCAAAACCGTATTTGGCTACTCTTGCGATGATGCGCACAACGACGATCAGTTGTTTAAGAACTACAACTTTATGCTCATGGAAGATTTGACCACCGAAGAGCTAAAAGATGCCATGCGCAAAGGCGAAAGCTATTTCTGCTACGAACCCCTTGGTTCTGGTAAAGGCAAAGCACCTCGCATTAGCAATATAGTTGTTGACGAAGACAACAAAACCATTACCATTGAGGCAAATGGCGATGTTTGCTGGATTTATTCGACCGATAAAACTTCCACATCCAATTCGTCGCGCCGCAGTACGGTGGTAGGACACGGCAACACCTTTAGCTACGATGGCTACCAAGGTAGTTACGTGCGTGCCTTTATTACCAACGCATACGGCGAAACCTGTACACAACCCATTAGCTTTGTCGATGTCAATTACGTGGGCGTAAACGACACCCAAGAAGAAGGTCCACTAACCATGGTGCTATACCCCAACCCCACTACCGACCAAATATCGGTATTCTTGAACGCATCGGAACAAGAAGAAAACATCTACGTATTTGACCTTAACGGCAAAAACGTGCTCAACAAAACCGTTGATGGTGCCATTACCGTTTTGCCCACCGAGTCTTTGACAACAGGCATGTACGTGGTACGCTGCGGAAACCGAATGGGTAAATTTATTAAGAAGTAAAAAAGGTTATTTTCTATAAATAGCTATAAAAAGGCGAATCTGTTTATGCAGTTCGCCTTTTTTCTTATTTTACACATAGTTTTACCAAAAAAAGATGTAACTTCGCTAAATGCTTCTTTTTTACAAAAACTAACCTCAAGTACTATGACTCCAGAACAAAAAGCAAGAAAACAAATTGATAATTTATTTAGGGGAGCAGGCTGGCAAGTTGTTAGCAGAGAAGAATACGCCCCAAACATATCTGCGGTTGCTATAGAGGAAGGTCTTTTAAAGAATAATAAACGAGCAGATTATTTCCTTTTTCTAAACGGTAAGGCTGTTGGCGTTTTAGAAGCAAAAAGAGAAGATTTAAAGGAGGACTTATCATGCGCATGTGAACAGGCTGAGATATATGCAAAGGGAGTTCCTTCTAGATACCAAGCTTATCAAAGACCACTACCATTAATTTACCTTTCCAATGGGAAACAAGTTTTATTTAAAGACTTTCGAGACCCTAATTCTGAACTTGTAGAACTTAATAGAATACATACACCCAAAGAAATTGTAAAACTGCTAGGAATTAAAGACGAATATGCAGCCTTACCTATGCTCACTGAACGTGAGAAAAAAGCATTGCGTGCCTGTCAATATGAAGCTATAACTAAGTTGGAAGAATCCTTTAAAACTGGGCAAAACCGAGCACTTATGGTTTTGGCTACAGGTTCAGGTAAGACATATACTGCTTGCATGGCTGCATATAGAATGCTCTCTTATACACCAATGAAACGAGTTCTTTTCTTGGTGGATAGAAACAACCTTGGTAAGCAGGCAGAAGGTGAGTTCGGCATGTTCCGTTTGACAGAGAATGGTGATCCATTCAACACAATATTTACGGTTAATAGACTTCGTTCTGCAAAAGTACCGACAGATAGCAATGTTGTTATTTGCACTATTCAGCGTCTTTTCTCTTTATTGAAGGGAGAAGATATTAACGATAGTGATGACGATGAGAATTATGGAGCAGATGAGGTAAATGAGATTGCTTTGCCTACAAACCTTACGTTGCCGTCAGATTTCTTTGATATGATTATCATCGACGAGTGTCACCGTTCTATCTATGGCAATTGGCGTAAGGTTTTGGATTATTTCAGTAGCGCAAAGATGATAGGTCTTACTGCGACTCCAGCACCTGAGACATTGGCATTCTTTAATAACAATCGCATTGTAAACTACACTTTGGAGAAATCTATTGCAGATGGTGTCAATGTCGATTATCGAGTATATCGTATCAAGACACAGGCGACAGAAGACGGAGGTGCTATTCGTGAAGGCGAGAAAGTTAAAAAGATTACTCGCTACACGGGCACAGTGGAGAACATCAAAAACCAAGACGAAATAACTTATACTAAGACCGAATTAAATCGCGACATTGTCAATCCTGCACAAATAAAACTCGTTCTTGAAACATATCGTGATGCTGTATATACAGAAATGTTCATTGATCCACAGCGTGATCCTAACATGGATTACTTACCAAAAACCTTGATATTTGCTCTTAATGACGCTCATGCAAGCAATATCGTAAAGATTGCAAAGGAGGTATTCGGCAGGTCTGATGATAAATTCGTACAAAAGATCACATATTCTGCAGGCGATAGCAATGAGTTGATACGCCAGTTTCGTAATGATAAAGATTTCCGCATTGCAGTAACTGTTACGCTCGTGGCAACAGGTACCGATGTAAAACCATTGGAGGTTGTAATGTTTATGCGTGATGTGGAATCGGAGGCATTGTATACCCAGATGAAGGGCCGTGGTGTTCGTACCATTGGTGATGAACAGCTGCGTAATGTTACCCCTAATGCGTTTAGCAAAGATTTGTTCTATCTTGTCGATGCTGTGGGTGTAACCGAGCACGAGATGAAGGTAACTCGCCCGGGAGGTGATGATGGACCTGGCTATGTGATGACACTCAAAGAGCTTCTTGAGCGTATCACTCACGGCAATGTATGCGATGAATATCTGCGTCTGTTGGCTGCCCGCTTATCGCGCATCTACAACAAGAGCAAGGAGTCGGAGCGTAACGAATTTATCAAGCTGGCCAATGCTGATATGAAAGATATCGCCATTGCCATCTACAATGCGTTGGAAGGTGATATATTGCCTCCATACAATGATATAAATGAGCCAAACAATGAGCGTAAAGGGTTAGTTGCTCCACTTGTAAATAACCCTGAAGCAAGAAAATATCTACTTATTCTCAATGCTGGTTTTGTAACTATTTTGCAGCCTGGAGAAGACACATTGATTTCGAAGGGATTTTCATTGGAGGAGGCTAACGAAACCACAAAGGCTTTTGAGGAGTATGTCAATGAGCACAAAGACGAGATAGAGGCGCTTCGCATTATCTACAACAATCAGGGCGAGCCTCTCACATACGCTATGCTCAAAGATTTGGAGAATAAGTTGAAGTTTGAGAATAATAAATTCAATCCACATCTTTTGTGGAATACTTATGCTCTCATCAAACCTGATGCTGTGGTTAAATTCTCAAATCAGGAAGAGAAAGATGCTATCACCAACATTATTCAGTTGGTACGATTTGCGTATCATCAAATAACAACGTTAAACAGTCTGCACTCATCAGCCAACCAGTATTTCAACCTTTGGTGTGGTCAGATGCAACGTAGTATTACCGATGCTCAGGCAGCTCTTATTAAGCAAATAGTTTCATATATTGCGTCAAACGGATCGTGTACTATTAGGGACATCCAAGAGTGGGATAAACCTTATGCAGCACAACTTATTTACTCGTTCGGTAATCTGGATAAAGCAAACGAGTCAATTCAATCATTATCACAGTTCTTGATTTATAGAAAAACAGCATAACAAATATGGCACAAGCAACAGCTAATACACAAAGCCTTACCAAGAAGGTATGGAATCTGGCAACTACATTAGCCGGGCAAGGTATCGGTTTTACCGATTACATAACACAATTGACCTATCTTCTGTTCTTGAAGATGGATGATGAGAATGTTCAGACATTCGGTGAGGAGTCGGCAATTCCTGAAGGATACCGCTGGGGAGACCTTATCGACCTCGATGGTCTTGATTTGGTTAAGCAATATGAGGATACTCTTGAAGAGTTAAGCGGTCAGGATAACCTTATTGGTACAATCTACACCAAAGCTCAAAACAAGATCGATAAGCCGGTTTACCTCAAGAAGGTAATCACTCTTATCAACGAGGAGTCTTGGCTTGTGATGGATGGCGATGTTAAGGGTGCTATTTATGAGAGCATCTTGGAGAAGAACGGTCAGGATAAGAAGAGCGGTGCGGGTCAATATTTCACACCTCGTTCACTTATCCAAGCAATGGTAGATGTTGCTTGTCCACAGATTGGCGAAACCGTTTGCGACCCTGCTTGTGGTACGGGTGGATTCTTGCTTGCCGCCTATGACTATATGAAGCCTCAGTCGTCAGATAAGGCAAAGCAGGACTTCTTGCGCAATAATGCTCTTCACGGTTATGACAACACAGCTCTTGTCGTAACCTTGGCTTCAATGAACCTCTACTTTCATGGTATTGGTACTGATAGAAGTCCTATTATATGTCAGGACTCATTGGAGAAGGCTCCTTCAACTTTGGTTGATGTGATTCTTGCAAATCCTCCATTTGGCACTCGTCCTGCAGGCTCTGTTGAGATTGACCGCCAGGACTTCTATGTGGAGACAAAGAACAACCAGCTCAACTTCTTGCAGCATATGATGGTAATGCTGAAGAATGGCGGCCGTGCTGCTGTTGTCTTGCCTGATAATGTCTTGTTCGAGGGCGGTGCTGGCGAGACCATTCGTAAGGAGTTGTTGAAGAATTTTAATCTTCATACTATTCTCCGTCTTCCTACCGGTATATTCTATGCTCAGGGTGTTAAAGCGAATGTTTTGTTCTTCACCAAGGGAACTCCGACAAAAGATATTTGGTTCTTTGATTACCGCACTGGCGTAAAGCACACATTGGCCACCAATCCTATGCTCCGCCATCACCTTGATGAGTTTGTAGAGTGTTATAAGGCAGATAATATCAATGCCCGCACTGAGACATATAACGCTGAAACTAATCCGAATGGCCGTTGGCGCAAGTATGATGTCGATGAGGTTATGAAGCGCGATAAGACCAGTCTTGATATCTCGTGGATTAAGCTCAATGACGACGATAACGATATGTCGTTGGCTGAACTTATGTCAAATATTCAGGAGAAGAGCGATAACATTAGTAAGGCTGTTGCCGAGTTGCAAAAACTTTTAGCTAATATCGAGGAGTAATATGGATACCAAGAAACTTCGACAGAAAATACTTGACCTCGCAATCCGAGGAAAGCTCGTTCCGCAAGACCCAAACGACGAGCCAGCATCTGTATTACTCGAGCGTATTCGTGCCGAGAAAGAGCAACTCATAAAGGAGGGCAAAATCAAGCGCAGCAAGAAGTCTGCGGCTACCGATAAGTCACATTATGAGAATGTACCCTTTGAAATACCAGAATCTTGGTGCTGGACTACTGTGTCTGCTATTTCTAAATCCATTTTGTATGGGGTGAGTGAATCTGCAAAGGCATGTGGTAAATATCGACTCTTGCGCATTACTGACATTCAAAATAATAATGTACAGTGGAATAATGTGCCTTACACCGATTTTGACAGTAATAAGGCGGAATCATATTTGCTTAATGATGGTGATATTTTATTTGCAAGAACGGGCGCTACTGTTGGCAAATCTTATTTGGTACAAGGGCTTACTGAGAAAGCAATCTATGCATCATATTTAATTAGAGTTCAAACCTATGACGCTGTATTGCCTCAATATATTAAGTTCTACTTTGAATCGGGATATTATTGGGAGCAAATAGAACAAGAATCTGTCGGAGTGGGACAACCCAATGTAAATGGTTCTATATTGGGAAATCTGCAAATTCCTATACCTCCAATTCATGAACAGAATCGAATAGTTCTCGAACTCACGAGATGGAAGGATATAATAGATGCTATTGAAGATGGTACAATAGAACTTGAATCGTATGTAAAACAAACTAAATCCAAGATTCTAGACCTTGCTATTTCCGGCAAATTAGTTCCACAAGACCCTAATGACGAGCCTGCGATAGAAATTTTGAGAAGGATAAATCCAGGCTTTAAGCCTTGTGATAACTCCCATTATGAGAACTTACCAGAAAGTTGGGAAGAAATA
>CALDQH010000088.1 GCA_937911935.1 uncultured Bacteroidales bacterium
TTTCTTGTTTTTCATAAGTGAAACCTCCGTTTTATATTATATATAGCATTATGACAGATTTTGGAGAAAAAAACAATAGAAGTCGCAAAGCCATAGTGGACGGTAAAGCAAGTGAGATTAAGCCCAATGTTGCGTGCAATAGTACTGAGGGTAAAAAGAATACCAACTTTTGGCATAAATGCGTAGCCGCTCTAAAATACGGTTATGTAGAAATGATGCAGGATATTGGCAAATACCTCATTATTGGGTTAGTGGTTGCAGGTGCAATTACGGTGCTGGTACCCGATAGCTTTTTTGCTTTGTTTGCCGATAATTCCCTATTAAGCATGTTGCTGGTGTTGCTGTTTGCGTTACCCATGTATTTGTGTGCAACGGGTTCTATCCCTATTGCAGTGGCTTTGATATTAAAGGGATTGAGTCCAGGCGCTGCATTGGTATTGCTAATGGCAGGTCCTGCTGTCAACTTTGCTTCGATGCTGGTGGTGGGTAAAGTGTTGGGTAAAAAAACGTTGGCAATATACTTGCTGTCGGTTATTTTGGGTTCTATGCTTTGTGGGTTGGCCATCGATTATTTGTTGCCACGCAGTTGGTTTGTCATGCCGTGGGCAGAAATGCAACAGGTAGTTGGGCATACGCATAGTTGGTTGTCGTTTAACAGCGTTTGTTCTGTTTTGATGATGGGCTTGTTGATACATGCTTTTGTGCAAAAATACCGTCATGGACATGATCATGCCTGTAGTTGCTCGCATCATCACGATGCACAAGAAAAATGCACTTGTGCTACCCAACAGGTCAACCAATCATTACTTGTGTTACAAGTAGAAGGAATGCGTTGTAATCATTGCAAAGCCAATGTAGAAAAAGCCTTACAAGCTGTTGCTGGTGTAGAACAAGTGCATGTGTCGTTAGAGAATAAAACCGTAACGGTTACTGGAAATACATCGCCTAATGAAATTACCCAAGCTATTGAGTCGTTAGGGTTTAAGGTGATGCGAGGGATGTAAATACCTTACCCTTTCAATATTTTCTCTACCATTGCATAGTCAATATTGCTATTTTCGCCTAGCAGGGTGCCACGTTGTTTAAAACGGCGAACAATTTCGTCCAATACATCGCTACCGATAGAAAGTTCTTCAAATTCGGTGGCAAGGTTGAGCGATTTAAAGAATGCTTTGGTGGCAGTAATGGTGCTGTTTATGCGCTCGTCTTTTGTGCCTGCTGTAATGCCAAATACACGTTCTCCCAATTGAACAATCTTATCGGCTTTTTGCTCGCGCATCACATGCATTAGTCGGGGTAGTACCAATACCAATGTTTGACCGTGAGTGGTGCCAGTAAGGGCAGTAATTTCGTGGCCTATCATGTGGGTAGCCCAGTCTTGTGGCACGCCCATGGCAACAAAACCATTTAGCCCCATTGTGGCGCACATCATAAAGCTGGCCATCGCATCGTAATTGCATTGATTTTCTTGAATCTTAGGCGCAATCTCTATGAGCGTTTGCAAAATACCTTCTGCCCAACGGTCCATTAGTGGGGAACAATTGGTGACGGTTAGGTACTGTTCTATCACATGCACAAAGGTATCGGCTATACCACAAGATACTTGAAAGGCAGGAAGCGTAAAGGTGCTTTCGGGGTCTAAAATAGAGAATACCGGATAAGTGTTGTAGAAACCATATTTTTCGCCCGTTGCATTGTTCGATATTACTGCGCCTTTGTTCATTTCAGAACCTGTGGCAGGCAAGGTCATAACGCTGGCAAAGGGTAGGGTTCCGTTTAGCAAACTTGGATTAAGCACTAAGTCCCAAGCATCGGCTTCTATCACAGCAGCTGCGGCAATCAGTTTTGTTCCATCAAGTACGCTACCGCCGCCAACGGCCAAGATAAAATCAATTTTTTCTTCTTTACAAACTTGTACAGCTTTGCGCAGTGTTTCTACTTTTGGGTTGGGCTCGATGCCCCAAAACTCAATGTAGTCAAAACCTTCAAGCGCCGCTTTAACTTGGTCATATACGCCGTTTTTCTTTACACTTCCCCCACCAAAGGTTACTAAAATGCGTTTTCCTTTAGGGAGTTCTTTCGATAGTTTTGCAATTTGCCCTTTGCCAAAAATAAGTTTGGTGGTATTTTGAAAGGTGAAGTTTTTCATAGTAGTTTATCCTTTAATATAATCTAAAATTTGCTCCGCGTGAATCTTTGTTTTGATTTCTTTGGGAGTGAAAATCTTTTCGATAATGCCTTCTTCGTTTACCAAATAGGTGGTGCGAAGCGTGCCAATGGTGCGGCGGCCGCAGGCTACCTTTTCGCCCCAGCATCCCAATGTTTGTAAAAGCGTAGTATCTACATCGGCTATTAAAGGAAAATCAAGCCCCTGTGCATCGGCAAATTTCTTTTGCAAAGCTTCTTTGTCTTTGCTTACGCCAATGATTTCATAACCAGCCGCTTGCAACTCCGCTTTGTGTGCTTGCAGCGAACAAGCCTCCGCTGTACAACCTGGTGTGCTCGCCTTTGGATAACTATATAGCACAATCTTTTTACCCTTATAATCGCTCGCTTTAATTTCGTTTCCGTTTTGGTCCTTGCCCAAAATTTCAGGAATCTTATCGCCTATGTTCATGATGTTTATTGTTAATTGGTTCGTTTTACAAAGGTTGTAATTATTTTTGAAAATACAGATTAAATTGATCGATAAAGCATATCTTTGTTTACAATTAGTCAGTTTTTGGCACGCAATTTGCCGATTTGTTTATAAAAAATAGACGATTATGAAAATTACAGATAACATCAGGTACATAGGTGTCGATGATACCACGCTCGACTTATTCGAAAGTCAATACATGATTCCCAACGGCATATCGTATAATTCATATCTTATATTGGACGATAAAATTGCCATTATGGATTGTGTGGATAAACGCAAAGAGGCGCAGTGGCTTGCTAATCTTACAGAAGTACTTGCTGGCAAAACGCCCGACTATCTTATCGTACATCACATGGAACCCGACCACAGCGGTTGTATCGAGCATTTAATGCATTGTTATCCTGATATGCAAATTGTTACATCGGCACGTGCCGTACAAATGCTTTCGCAATTCTTTGTGGATACCGATTTTTCGAATCGCACCATTACCATTAAAGAGGGCGATACCCTTTCGCTTGGCAAGCATACACTTCAGTTTATCATGGCGCCGATGGTGCATTGGCCAGAGGTGTTTGTTAGCTACGAACAAAGTGAAAAGATGCTTTTCTCTGCCGATGCCTTTGGTAAATTTGGTGCGTTGAGCCACGAGGAAGAGTGGGCATGCGAAGCCAGACGTTACTACTTTAATATTTGTGGAAAATACGGTGCGCAAGTGCAGGCATTGCTTAAAAAAGTTTCTGCGTTGGATGTGAGTCAAATTTGTCCGCTTCACGGACCTATTTTACATGAGAATTTAGGTTATTACATGTCACTTTACGATACTTGGAGTAGTTATAAACCAGAGGCAGAAGGGGTATTTATTGCCTATGCCTCTATTCACGGCAACACAGCAAATGCAGCTTGTGCAATATCCGATATGTTTCGAGCAGCGGGAGTAAAAGTTAGTTTGGCGGATCTATCCCGCGACGATATGGCAGAAGCCATCGAAGATGCTTTTAAATACGATCGAATGATAGTAGCCGCCTCGTCGTACGATGGCGATTTGTTCCCTCCTATGTACGATTTCTTGCATCATCTACAACTCAAAAACTATCAAAACCGTAAAGTAGGCATTGTAGAAAATGGTTCTTGGGCACCGTCGGCAGGACGAGTTATGCGAAAAATGTTAGAAGAAATGAAAGGTATTACCATTGCCAGCCCCATGGTAACCTTACGCTCTGCTCTTAAACCATCGGACATGGAGCGTGTGCAAACATTAGTAACAGAAATGAGTAAATAGTATGCTTAACTCGTATTTTACCGTTTGTCATTTGATATTTGCTTTGGTCAATTTTATGTTATGATTCCGCCTGATATACATTATTCGACAGTCGATGAAAGACGCAATTACGTGCTTTCGCAATGGGAATGCCAAAACAATTGCGAAGCCTGCGGACGGTGTAAAATTTTAAAAGGCGTGGATGCCGAAGTTCTGTATGCCGACTACATAGCAGGTAAACGCAGTTATATAGACATAACCCTAGAACATAGGAAGAAATACTAAAGGCCTTTAAAAAATGCTAATGAACCATTGAAATATGGACTAAAACACGTATTTTTACTCTGCTACAATTTTTGAATCGAACAAAAAACTAAAATTTTACAAATATGGAAACAAAAGAAAAAGTATTAGCCACCATGAAAGCGGCTAGCGAAGCGTTAAATGCAGGAAAAATTGCAGAACTTAGCGGACTTGACCGCAAAGAAGTAGATAAAGCCATGAAAGCGTTAAAAGAAGAAGGCGCTATTGTATCGCCCGTGCGTTGTAAATGGGCTCCTGCAGAGTAAACTAACGTCAAAACAATCAAAAAATAGGCTAATTCCTTTCACCGAGGGATTAGCCTATTGTTTTTATTCAAATGAATACTTGTTATAGTCGCCAAACTAGGTTAAATTTGTGGAAACAATCCCGATGTAGAAAAGATGCAACTTATTACCTACAATCCTATCCAGCACACCTACATCGCTCTTGGCAAAACCGTAGGCAATGCCTTTTGCGACGGTAAAAAATTGAAGTAAAATGCATTGGTGAAAAAAGAAGTAAACTTATGACAGAACTAGATAAAATGACAGCAAATGTGCTGTACAATTGTGATGCGCCGGAGTATCAGGAGAGTTGGCGCCATGCGGCGTTGGCATCGGCTAAATTTAATCAGACATCGCCTTTGGAGGATAGAGAAACTGCGGTAAAGGCCATGAAGGAGTTGATGCCCAATGCCAGCGAACAGGCGTTGGTGATACCTCCGTTTTATTGCGACCACGGTTGGCCAATCCATTTGGCAGAGCGTGTGTTTATCAATAGAAACTGCGAGTTTTTAGATAGTGGTGGCATATACATTGGTAAGCATACCATGTTGGGGCCAGGTTGTAAACTGCTTACGCCTAATCATCCGATGGATTACTTGGAGCGTCGCGAACCTGTTGAAACGGGTTACGCTATTCACATTGGCGAAGATTGCTGGTTGGGTGGAAATGTAACAGTTTGTCCTGGCGTTACCATTGGCAATAGGGTGATTGTGGCAGCAGGTAGTGTGGTTACCAAAGATATTCCCGACGATGTAATGGTTGCTGGCAACCCTGCAGTAATTAAAAAAAGCTTGAAATAGAAAAGCAAAATGAAAACAACTCTCTTTATAAAAGCCCTATTTAAAATGCTGGCGGGGTTTGTGATGTTGGCTGTGATGTTGTTTGTGCCTGCGGGAACTTGGCAGTTTTATCAGGCCTGGGTGATGTTGGGGGTACTTTTTGTGCCCATGGCAATAATGGGAGTGGTGATGCTTGTAAAGAATCCTGAGCTGCTTAGCAAACGCCTTAATGCCAAAGAAAAGGAACAAGAGCAGAAGTGGGTGGTGGCGTTGTCGGGCATCCTTTTTGTGGCCAATTTTGTGGTGGCAGGGCTTAATTTTAGATACGGTTGGTGTGTGCTACCTTGGTGGGCAGTGGGCGTGGCAAGTGGAGTGTTTCTGTTTGCGTATGCCTTGTATGCTGAGGTGTTAAGAGAAAATGCTTATCTGTCGCGCACTATAGAGGTGCAAGAAAATCAACAAGTTATTAGCACAGGTTTGTATGGTATTGTTCGTCACCCGATGTACGGCGCAACTGTTTTGTTGTTCCTTGCAATGCCACTTGTGTTGGCTTCGCCATGGTCGTTTTTAATTATGCTGCTGTATATTCCGATCATTCATGTTAGAATAAAAAACGAAGAAAAAGTGTTGACCGAAGGGCTAAAAGGATATAAAGAATACAAGCAAAAGGTAAAATACAAGGTAATACCTTTTGTTTGGTAAACAAATAAGTATTGTAGTAAATTTTCACTATCTTCGCACTCATGAATGGCGAAAACATTTTTATACGACAAGCTACCCCAGACGATGCTGCACTGATTGCCAAAGCGGTGACCATGGGCATAGGACACGAAGAGACTTTGCGCAACTATTGTGGCGACAATTATTTGCAGCTGCTTAGCGATATTTCAAAACAGACGGGTATGCTATACAGTTATGAAAATGCTTTTGTGGCGGTATGCGATAACAAAGTTGTGGGTGCTATTGTTGGTTACGACGGAGCACAATTTGACAAACTTCGCCAGGCTACTTGTCAGTATATAAAAGAGTGTACAGGTTGTATGCCAGATACATGTAACGAAACCGAGACGGGCGAATTTTATATCGACACCTTGGCAGTTATGCCCGAACATAGGCATTTGGGTATAGGCAAAAAACTGATTGTACACCTATGCGAAGAGGCGTTCTGTTGGGGGCATACGCACGTAGGTTTGTTGGTCGATCCTGCGAATAGCAAGGCGCAAGCCCTTTATACATCGGTTGGATTTAAGAATGTGGGAGATAAACCCTTTTTTGACTTGCCGATGTACCATTTTCAACGGATAAATAGTAAAGAGTAATTTTGTAGAATGAAACATTTAGGACATTTGTTGGCAAAATACGTGGCGGTGATGGTAGCCAGCGGTACGCACAGCTCGCGTATTAGCCGCAGTGCTAAGCGTATCGCACAGGCGTATGGTTACGATTTGCGACTCGATTTGGCATTGCGTAATTTAAGCATCATGCTATGCGACCCTACGGATCCTTCCAATCATTACCACGAACTAATAGCCGTGCCACCTGCTCCCATCAGCCTATCTAATAATGCCGATTTAAGTCGCCTTAGTTGGGAGGTGCACGATACCAAAATGCCTGTAGAAGTATTCGAGGAAAAATTTAATGCCATTGTAACTACCCCTAGATACAAGCATCAAGCGGTGGCATTGATGGCATCGTTGGCAAGTTTTGGCTTGTGCTATTTGTTTAATGGTACAATTTGGGCGATGTTGCTAGTGTTTATCTCTACTTACATCAGTTTTAATCTAAAAAGTTACCTTACCCAAAAGCAAGTGAACAACCATTTCATTATTCTATTAACAGCACTTACGGCATCGTTAATTGCATCGTGTGGTGCTTTTATTGATGCTGCTACGGCAGAGGTTGCCGTGGCTACCAGTGTGTTGTATTTGGTGCCTGGAGTTGTATTTATTAGTGGACTAATTGATACGCTCGAGGGCTTTGTTATGATTGGTTTTTCACGTTTGGTAAATGCCGCCATGCATACCATATCGTTGGCTTTAGGATTGTTGCTTTCTATCACCCTTGTTCATTTTCTTGTGTAAAATATGGATGCTATTGTATTTCAAATATTATCAAAAGCGTTGTTTGCATCGGTAGTGGCATTGGGATTTGGCCTTATTTCCAACCCTCCACGCAGGGCTATCTGGGCAATCTTGCTGACCGCATTTTTAGGTTACCTGTTGCGTGCTTTTATGATGGATGCTTTAGGTTTGACGGTTTTTGCCGCATGTTTTTGTGCCGCTTTGCTAATGGGATGCAGTGGTTTGGTAACAGGTAAATTAACCCATACACCTGCCACCGTTATCTACATACCTGCTTTATTGCCCATGATTCCAGGTATGTATGCCTATAAGGCTATATTTGCCTACCTTACCTTTATGCAGCATATCGATTTTGCCGAAAAAGCGGTATATTTAGATCAATTCTTTACCTATTTTTCGTACGCCGTTGGTATTTTAATTTGTTTGGCCTTGGGTAGCATTATCCCGATGTTTATATTTACCAAAACAGCCAATTCGTTAACCCGTTCTAAACATTGTGTAAACCAATAAATCTTGTATAATGAAAAAAATAACGTTACTTTTATTTACCTTATGTGTTAGTAGTGTAGGACTATTTGCTGCCGAAGATCAGCATCATCAGGCATCCCCCAAAGCTAGAGGTATAGAAACCGAAAAAACTACCAACATGGGTAGTGAGGTAGATGTGTATGTAGAGTACGATGTAGTAAAGAATGTAACCCTATTTTTAGGTGAAGAATTTTATTTGAGCAATTTTTTAACCCCAGAAGCTCCGTTATTTGATGCTTCTTATACCTCGGTAGGGCTTAATTACAAACCACACCCAAGAATTTCGTTACTTGGAGCGTACGAGTTTCAGTACCTTTCTGGCAATGAGATGCGCCATCGCCTTAAGTTGATGGTTATGCCCAATGTTAAGTTTGGCGATTTTACGTTGTCGTTGCGCGAACGCTTCCAAATGACGTATAGCATGGCAGACCAATCGTACGATTGGTTATTACGTAGCCGCTTGCGTTTAGATTACGCTATTCCATCTACTCCTTTAGCTACCTATATTTATGCCGAGATGTATAATCCTTTGGAAGCTAATCCAGCTTGTTGGTACGATATGATTGGTTACGGCGCTGGTTTAGACTGGATGGTTGACGATAACAACATTTTGGGTATCTTTTACGAGTTTTCGCACTCTATAGATTCTTATTATCACTTGTTAGGCGTTGCCTATGTTCTTGGATTCTGGAAATAAAGTTACACATGCCTTATCCCATAGAAAACAAGTTAGTTATTGCGGTAGCGTCGAGTGCTTTGTTTGATTTAACCGAGTCCGATAAGATTTTTCGCGAAAAAGGCGAAGCCGTGTATCGTGCCTATCAAGAAGAGCACTTGGATGTTCCTCTTACAAGAGGAGTGGCATTCCCTTTTGTTCGACGTTTGTTATCGCTCAACGAAGCATTCCCCGACGAACAACCCGTTGAGGTAGTGCTCTTGTCAAAAAACAGTCCCGAAACTGGCGAAAGGGTTTTTCGCAGTATAAAACATTATGGGTTGGATATGTGCAGGGCTTGTTTTACCACGGGTAAACAAAACTTTCAGTACTTGCCAGCCTTTAATGCAGCGTTGTTTCTTTCTGCCAACGTGGATGATGTTAAATTGGCTTTGCAAGCTGGTTATGCAGCAGGTAGGGTGTTGCCAACCGAATATGTTGCCGATGATGATGACGATAAACAACTTCGCTTGGCTTTTGACTTTGATGGGGTGTTGGCAAGCGATGAATCCGAAAAAATCTACAAAACATCGGGCGATATCAATGCCTTTTACAACCACGAAGTGGCACACGCAGGCGAGGCTTTGCAATTAGGACCCGTAGGTGTTTTGTTGCAAAAAATATCCGCCTTTCAACAATTAGAAAAGCAACGGGCTTTGCAAGATGCCTCTTATCAGCGTATTTTAAAAACCTCCATTGTAACGGCTCGCAGTGCACCTGCACACGAAAGGGTAGTAGCTTCGCTCAAAGCATGGGGTGTTGAGGTAGATGATGCTTTCTTTTTAGGCGGCATCGAAAAGGCGAGAATCTTAAATATTTTAAAGCCGCATATTTTCTTTGACGATCAGATGACGCATTTTGAGGGTATCGAAAATGTACCTGCAGTACATATTCCTTTCGGGATAACAAATTTATAAGGATAATAGCCACCAACTATTTTGGGTAACATTACCGTATATACAACATCTGTATTGGTAGTGTTGCTATTTACAAAGTTAGCAAAAAATACAGAAAAAAGTGTTGTTTTCTACGTTCTTATTTCTATATTTGCACTGAATAATTCAGTGCGACATTTGTCGCGACTCGGCAAAACTTAAGTAAACTTAGTTCTGCTCTCGCCGCTCCAAATGTTGCAACGTCGAAAATCGACTAAGAAACAAAGGGGTGCCTATTGGTTGTCACCAAAAGGCTGAGATGATACCCTCGAACCTGATGCAGTTAGTACTGCCGTAGGAATTGTGGATAGTAAGTAGATGTGCGTATCCATATTTGGTGCGCATTTTTTTTTACCCTATTAGGCCGACACCGCTTTGTTTTCAAGGAGTTTACCCACAAAATCCAAACAAAGCAATGGAAATTTTATTCAATCAACAACCGCTACAGGTTTCGGCTACCAATCTTTTAGCACTTTCATCAGAACTTCAACTGCCTACATCGGGCATTGCCGTGGCAGTAAACAATCGCCTTGTTCCTCGCACACAGTGGCAGGATTTTCTGCTTCAGGACGGCATGTCTATTTTAGTCATTAAAGCTGTTTGCGGAGGATAGGGGGGAGTATGGTTCAGTTTATATCGCACTACACCGAAAAATACTCGTACTTGGATTCCATACAATTGGCATTAGAGGGTGGTTGCCGATGGATTCAACTGCGCATGAAAGATGCCTCCGACCAAGAACTCTTAGATACGGCTAAACAAGCATTCGATCTCTGTCAAAAATACGGAGCAACATTTATCATAGACGATAATGTGCTTGTTGCTAAGCAGGTAGGTGCACATGGAGTACATTTGGGTAAAAACGATATGCCTATCCATGAGGCACGTAAAATATTGGGTCCCGAAGCCATAATTGGTGGAACTGCCAATACGTTTTCTGATATCTGTGCTCACGTAGCAGCAGGTGCCAACTACATTGGCTGTGGTCCTTTTCGTTTTACATCGACCAAGAAAAACTTAAGCCCCATTTTAGGGTTAGAAGGCTACCATAACCTTATATCCGAGTGCCAAAAATCAAACTTCGCTTTGCCCATAGTGGCCATAGGTGGCATTACCGCAGACGACATTCCTTCTATTATGCAAACAGGCGTATCGGGCATTGCCATTAGCTCGGAAGTTTTGCGTGCCAACAATCCAGTAGAAAAAATGCAACAAATAATTAAACAAGTTACGACATGGAAACATTAAAAATTGCAGACCGCACGTTTTCGTCGCGTCTATTTGTAGGAACAGGAAAATTTTCTTCCTATGGTTTGATGAAAGAAGCCATAGAAGCATCAGAATCCGAAATGGTAACACTTGCCATGAAACGCATCCAATTGGATAACCCTAACGACGAGATGTTAACCAATATTCTTGCGCCAACCATTCAATTATT
Organism: uncultured Bacteroidales bacterium; assembly: GCA_937911935.1. Taxonomy (GTDB): domain Bacteria; phylum Bacteroidota; class Bacteroidia; order Bacteroidales; family Paludibacteraceae; genus Enterocola. Next base: position 10,963 of record CALDQH010000088.1, read on the forward strand.
GCCCAATACTTCGGGTGTGCGCAATGCCGAAGAGGCCATTTTTGCTGCTCAATTAGCCCGCGAAGCATTTGGAACCAATTGGCTGAAATTGGAAATTCACCCAGATCCACGTTATCTATTGCCAGACTCTATCGAAACACTTAAAGCCACAGAAGAACTTGTTAAAATGGGATTTGTGGTTCTTCCTTATTGTGCCGCAGACCCTACTCTTTGCAAACACCTACAAGAAGCAGGAGCCGCTGCTGTAATGCCTTTGGGATCGCCTATTGGCACCAACCAAGGTCTTTTAACCCGCGATTTTTTGCAAATTATCATAGAACAAGCCACCGTTCCCGTAGTGGTGGATGCTGGCATTGGTGCTCCTAGTCATGCCGCCGAAGCCATGGAAATGGGAGCAGATGCTTGCCTTGTAAACACCGCCATTGCGGTAGCAGGAAACCCAGTAGAAATGGCCATCGCCTTTAAAGAAGCCGTAATGGCAGGACGCAGAGCCTACGAAGCAGGACTTGGTGCCGTAGGATTCAATATGCAAGCCCAAGCCTCATCACCTTTAACCTCATTTTTACAATAAAACCATGAAAAATACCGAAAAACACGAATACGCCCAAAGAGAAAAAGTGTATCTAAAAGGCAATCTTTATCCAGATATCCATGTAGGCATGCAATGTGTTCACTTAACGCCTACTGTAACCCTAAAACATGAAGAACGCATCGTTACCGAAAACCAGCCAGTCTATATTTACGATACGGGTGGTCCTTTTACAGACCCCTCTATGTCAGTTGATTATACAAAAGGTATAACCAAAATCCGTGAGCCATGGATTCAGCGTCGTGCAGGGCAGGAACCCGTTAAAACCCAATTAGCGTACGCAAAAGCAGGCATCATCACCGAAGAAATGGAATACGTAGCCATTCGCGAAAACATGAACATCGACAAATTAGGCATTAAAACGCATATCACCCCCGAATTTGTGCGCAGCGAAATAGCAGCAGGACGTGCCGTGCTACCTGCCAATATAAATCACCCAGAGGCAGAGCCGATGATTATCGGCAGAAATTTCCTTGTAAAAATAAACACAAACATTGGCAACTCTGCCACCTCGTCGAGCCTCGAAGAAGAAGTCGAAAAGGCTGTTTGGAGTTGCAAATGGGGCGGAGATACCCTGATGGACCTTTCTACAGGCGAAAACATTCACCAAACACGCGAGTGGATTTTGCGCAATAGTCCTGTTCCCGTGGGCACTGTTCCTATCTACCAGGCATTAGAAAAAGTAAATGGCGATGTAGCTGCGCTAACGTGGGATATTTACAAAGAGACCCTCATCGAGCAATGCGAACAAGGGGTCGATTATTTTACCATTCACGCAGGTATTTTGCTCGAAAATGTGCATCTTGCCGATAAACGCCTATGTGGCATCGTTAGCCGTGGTGGTAGCATTATGAGCAAATGGTGTTTGATACACAATCAGGAAAACTTTCTTTACACCCATTTTGATGAAATTTGTGAGATTTTAGCCCGCTACGATGTGGCTGTTTCTTTGGGCGATGGTCTGCGTCCTGGATCAATTGCCGATGCCAACGACGAAGCCCAATTTGCAGAGTTAGACACCCTTGGTATCTTGGTTAAGAAGGCTTGGGAACACAATGTTCAAGCCTTTGTAGAAGGTCCAGGACATGTACCCATGCATAAGATTGCCGAAAACATGCAACGTCAACTCACCAAATGCCACGAAGCACCCTTTTACACCTTAGGGCCTTTGGTTACCGATATTGCCCCTGCCTACGACCACATCACTTCTGCCATTGGTGCAGCCATGATAGGGTGGATGGGCACCGCCATGCTTTGTTATGTAACACCCAAAGAGCACCTGGGTTTGCCCAATCGAGAAGATGTTAGACAAGGCATTATGGCATATAAAATAGCGGCGCATGCTGCTGATATAGCCAAAGGGCATCCTGCTGCTACGGTACGCGACAATGCACTGAGCAAAGCACGTTTTGAATTTCGTTGGCGCGACCAATTCCATTTGTCGTTAGACCCAGAACGTGCCTTGGAATACTTTAAAGAGGGTAAACACACCGATAGCGAATATTGTACCATGTGTGGACCTCATTTCTGTGCGCTACGTCTATCGCACGATTTAAGAAATCATCCATCTACCAAAGAATAATTATGTTTTACGATACCTTACAAGAAATTAGTTGGGAAGAGACTACACGCCGCATCGCCTCTAAAACAGAGGCTGATGTGCGCAGGGCATTGGCAAAAAAGATGTGCAATGTAGATGACTTTATGGCACTTATTTCGCCTGCAGCTGCCCCCTTTTTAGAACAAATGGCAGCTTTAAGCAAGCACTACACACAAGAGCGTTTTGGCAAAACCATTTCGCTTTTTATTCCTCTTTATTTAACCAACTCTTGCACCAATAGTTGCGTCTATTGTGGTTTTCATATTGCTAACCCAATGGCTCGCACCATTCTTACCCCAGAGCAAATGGAGGATGAGTTTAAAGCCATCAAGGCGATGGGACCGTTTGAAAGTTTGCTGATGGTTACGGGCGAAAATCCAGCCAAGGCTGGAGTTGCTTATTTAAGCGAGGCATTGCGTCGTGCTAAACCCTATTTTGCAGATCTAAAAATAGAGGTAATGCCACTAAAAGCCGAAGAATATGCTCAGTTGGTTCAATGCGGACTAAATGGCGTGATTTGTTTTCAAGAGACTTATAATCAGAGTCGTTATAACGTTTACCATCCTCGTGGTATGAAATCTAAATTTGATTGGCGCGTAAATGCTCCCGATAGAATGGGGCAGGCTGGCGTGCATTCCATTGGCATGGGTGTGCTCATTGGCTTGGAAGATTGGCGCACCGATGTAACCATGCTTGCCTATCACTTACGTTACTTGCAAAAACATTATTGGCGTACCCGATACAGTGTAAACTTTCCACGCATGCGACCCGCCGAAAACGGTGGTTTTCAGCCCAATGTAATTATGAGCGATGCCGAATTGGCACAGCTTACCTTTGCGATGCGTATTTTTGATCATACGGTAGATATTTCTTATTCTACGCGCGAGTTTCCAGATTTTAGGGATAATATGGCTACGCTGGGTGTTACGACCATGAGTGCAGGCAGCAAAACTGATCCAGGAGGCTATTTTACCTATCCACAAGCTTTAGAACAGTTTCAGGTAAGCGATGAGCGTACGCCTTTTGAGGTACACCAACGCCTGCAAGAATTAGGCCTCGAACCCGTTTGGAAAGACTGGGATGCTATTTTTGACGGAGTCAAAATTCACCGATTAGTCGATTCGTCGATTCATCGTGAGCGCAGCGAATAACTAAATAAAACATGAAACAATACAAACGACAAATCGCCTTGCCCCAAATTGGCGAGCAAGGACAACAAAAAATACAAAACGCCAGCGTGCTCATTGTAGGCGTGGGCGGATTGGGTTCGCCCGTGGCGCTATACTTGGCAGCAGCAGGGGTGGGTACGCTTCATTTAGTAGATGCCGATGTAGTTATCCTATCAAATTTAGGTAGGCAAATTCTGTACAATACAACCCACCTTGGTAAACCCAAGGCAACTGTTGCCAAACAAGTACTACAAGACCTTAATCCCGAAGTTCAGGTCGTTCCGCACAATGTATTTTTAGATCAAGAAAATGCTTTGTCGCTTGTAGAAAAGGCAGACGTAGTAGTAGATTGCTGTGACAATTTTTCCACCCGATATTTGCTACACGATGTATGCAAGCAAACAGGTAAACCCCTTGTTTATGGAGCTATAGAAGGTTTTGAAGGATTGCTTACCGTTTTTACTACAGAGAGTTCTTTTACACTTCAACAACTTTTTGATAGCGCCACACAGACTCCGTCTAAAGCGGTTATGGGGGTTACTCCTGGTGTTTTAGGCAGTCTGCAAGCCAACGAAGTGCTAAAAATTATCGCTAATTATGGACAGGTGCTTTTTAATAAACTGCTTACAGTTAATTTGTTAACGAATCAGTTTCATCTTATCGACTTGTAAAATTTATCGTTAGAAAAAACATCCCACCTTGGCACTCAGTTACTTGCTTGGCTGCATGCAGTTTGGGCGAAAACTCAAAAGAACATAAAGAAAGGCAGTAAGATGACAAAGAAAAAGTGCGGTTTATTCAAACCGCACTTTTTTTGCGCATTCATATCCTTCTTCGTATAAATCTTTTAGTTTCTGTATGTTTCGTTCAATTCTATCTACCTGAATAGGTTTTTCGGGTCGGATTACCACAATTTCGCCCTTGTCTTCTAATTTCTCTACCAAATCCAATTGCTCGTTATACAAGATACCTCGGTTCTCAATGGTCTTGCGTAGTTCGGGGTATTCTTTATAGATAAAAGGAGGTAGTTTATCCATGCGTGAGGGTGGTTTTCTATATCCTTTATTTCGAGTAAGTACCACCACGTTGTTGTTAAATCCCAAACTGCGAGCGCGTAAAATAGGGATGGAGTCTGCCAATCCACCATCCAACATGGGCTCGTTATCTACGTGTGTAATGGGGCATACAAAAGGCAAACTGCTGGATGCTTTTACAATGTCGATGATGCGTTTAGGGTCTTTTTTCTCGTTATAATAGCAGGCCTGACCTGTTTTGCACGAGGTGGTTACCATTTCGTATTGTTCGGGGCAAGCAGCGTATTTCTCGTAATCGTACGGAATAATCTGCTCTGGGAAAGTATGAAACAGCAAATCAAAATCCATGATATTGCGTTTGGTAAGTAGGTGTTTTATGCCAATGTATTGGTATTTTTCCAGTAGGTCGATGTTGCTGTATTTGGCCCTGCCACGTTGGTTAGACATGTACGATAGCCCGTTGCAGGCGCCTGCACTTACGCCAATGGTGTAGGGAAAGCGGATGCCTCGGTCCATAAAATTGTCCAACACACCGCAGGTAAACACGCCACGCATGCCACCACCTTCTAAAACTAAACCCGATTGCTCTGTTATTTTTACCGTTTGTTCCATATAAATTCTACAAAAGCAACGTAAAGGTACTATAATTTTCTTAATTTTGTATGATATGAAAACTTTCACCTTCACAAAAATAGTACTTGCGTGCTTGCTCATAGTAGCATTTGCCTGTAAAAGAAAAGATAATATTGTTATTTTGTACGATAACGATGTGCATTGTGCCGTAGATGGTTATGCCAAAATGGCAGGGGTAAAAAACGAGTTAAAAAAGCAAACCCCTTATGTAAGTGTGGTGTCGTGTGGAGATTTTGCGCAAGGGGATGTGATAGGAACGCTATCGGAAGGTGGTTCCATTGTAAAAATCATGAACCAAGTAGGCTACGATGTAGTGGTATTTGGTAACCATGAGTTTGATTATGGTTTTCATACGATGGAAGAATTGGCTTCTCAGCTAAAAGCAACCGTTGTTTCGTGCAATTTAATCAACAAAAAGACAGATAAAACCTTATTTAAACCCTACATAATCAAGGAGTATGGTCCTACTAAAGTAGCGTACATTGGGGTGATAACACCCGAAACGCTTACTTCATCGCCAAACCTTTTTGAGGATGTTGACTATATATCGCAGTTCGATGCAGAAAACAATGTGGTAAATTACGAATTTGAAGGCGATTTTTGTGCCGATAGTTTATACCGTCAAGTGCAAAAACACGTGGATGCCGCTCGCAGCCAAGGTGCTGATATGGTAGTGGTATTGGCTCATTTGGGCGATGAGTTGATAGACAAAACCATGCCCACTTCGGTGTCGTTAATTGAGCAAACCCACGGTATAGATGTGGTGTTAGATGGCCATGCGCATCACACCATTGCCGATACGCTGATTGCCAATAATCAGAATCAAATGGTACACCTAAGTAGTACCGGCAGCAATTTTAAGAACATTGGGCAGCTAACCATTGCTCCCGATAATACGTTGTCATTGCAGTTACTGCATGTAGATAGCCTAACCATGGTGGACGATTCGGTAAAAGCATTGGTAGATACACTTAAAAATCATACGTTGGTGTTTGGGCAAGAGCGGGTAGGTAGAACCCCTTTTCCTTTAATAGCTAACGATGCCAATGGTAATCGCATTGTGCGCAAAAAAGAAACCAATTTGGCCAATTTCTGTACCGATGCCTTTCGCATTATGTTGGATACGGATATAGCCCTTATCAATGCTGGCGGTATCAGAGAGAATATAGCAGCAGGTGATATTACGTACAACGATTTGTTACGTGTTTTCCCTTTTAACAATACGGTATGCATTGCCACCCTAACAGGCTGCCAATTGATAGATGTGCTGGAATTTTCCACGCGATTTTTCCCAAAGGAAAGTGGAGGACTCATGCATGTAAGTGGCTTGCGCTACATGTTGTTCGAGAATTGTGATCCGCATACCTTTTATTATGATGAGCAAGGGCTTTTTATGGGTATAGTATCGCCCAATAGCAACATTCCACCTCCACCTAGTTGCAGAATAGAGTATGTACAGATTTGGGATAAAAAACAGCAAAAATATATACCCATAGAACCAGAAAAAGAATATACCTTAGCGGCCTTTGATTATCACCTAAAAGAGTTGGGCGATCAGGGTATTTTGCGCTATGCCCAATTAAAAGAAGACTACAAAGGGCAAGATGTAGATATCTTGGCCCGTTATATAGCTTACTTAGGATACCAGATCCCATCCAAATATGCTGTTCGTCAAAAAAGGATGCACGTTGGTGTTATGCAGCTCGATGGAGATGAAGATACCGAATGGTATGACGATATGAATTACGACTTTTTCTCTACTTCTTATAGAGTTTGTCAATAATCAACGCAATGGCACCATCGCCTGTTACGTTACAAGCCGTACCAAAGTTGTCCATGGTAATGTAAAGCGCAATCATCAGGGCAATTTGATTGGCATCAAAACCTAAAATGCTTTGCAATACACTTACCGCTGCCATAATGGCTCCACCAGGAACTCCTGGTGCCGCTACCATTACTACACCCAGCATACAGATAAAATAAATCATGTTGCTTGCTTCTACGGGTGTGCCGTGCATCAACATGAGTGCAATGGCGCACGCTACAATTTTAAGCGTACTACCCGAAAGGTGAATGGTGGCGCAAAGGGGAATGACAAAATCGGCCACATCCTCGTTTACTTTGTTTTGAAGGGTTTGTTTTAGCGTAACAGGAATGGTAGCTGCCGACGATTGGGTGCCCAAAGCTGTAAAGTAAGCTGGCAGCATCGTCCACAATAATGTAAACGGATTACGTTTGGTAACAATACCCGCGATGGTGTATTGAAGCAGCAATACCACCACGTGCAGCGCAAAAATAATACCGATGATTTTGATAAATACCGCAAGCATGGTAGCTATTTGGCCCGATTGGGTAATGTTCAAAAAGATACCAAAAATATGCAAGGGTAGTAGGGGTATAATCACTTTTTCGATGCAGAGCGAAATGATGTTTTTAAATTCGTCCAACATGCTTTTTAGGCTATTGCCCGTAATTTTGGTTATGCCCAATCCCAATAAGAATGCCAAAAACAAAGCCGTCATTACCGACATAAGCGGTGGAATGCCTATGCTAAAGTAAGCCGTTAAGGCATTGTCTTGTGCCAAGTTGTTGGCTGCTTCGCTTGCGTTCATTACCAGGGGAAACAAACCAATGCTGGTACCGTATGCCATTAAACCAGAGATAAGAGTGGCAGTGTAAGCAATGGCGACCGTGATGAGCAACATTTTTCCAGCTCGCTTGCCCATATCGGCAATGGCAGGAGCTACCAATCCCAAGATAATAAGCGGCACCAAAAAGCCAAGCAATTGGCTAAAAATATCGTTAAAAGTAACAAAGATACGAATACCCCAGTGTGGCATCCAATTGCCTAATACAATACCCAATACAATGGCAATGAGAACTTTGGGTAGTAAACCAAGTGAAATCTTTTTTAGCATATTATTCTTGGATAGAAGATGAATCCGGAGCCATTTGTTCCATGCCTTCCATGTATCCTTTTATGGCACCTGCAGCCTGTATAATTCCTCTCTCAAGTCGTTTAAAATATCCTTTGGTAAGATAGGCGGCACATTTGCCTTGTAATCTGCCAATTTCTACCAATTGTTCGTCTGTATATTGATAACCCTTAATTTGTGTGCTAAGTAGTTCGTATTCAGCTTGTGCTTTGTCCCAATCTTCGAGTGTGTAATTCTCGTGATTTTGTTCCAAGTCTTGGTATAATTCTTGTAAACTACGCAAACTTTTTTCTTCGGGAGTGGTGCAAGAGGCAAACACAAGTAGCATCAATATGCCAGTTACAATGCAGATCAATTTTCTCATGGTATAAATATCTTTAGTAAAATCGTACGAAGATACAGAAAATAATTAAACTTTATGCCTTTCTAAGGGATTTCAACTTAAATTTAATTCGTAGAAGGTACAAAACAGCGGCAGTTCCAAGACCAAAAATGTAGCCCACAAAGAGCCCTACAGGACCCATTCCAAAGGTGATGCCGCACAGATACCCAACTGGAATATTTAAAACAATATAGGCAAGGAGCGAAATCCACGAAATCATTTTTACATCTTGCATGCCGCGCATAATGCCTACGCCAGCACATTGTAGCGCATCAAAGATTTGAAAACACGCCACCATAATGAGCATTTGCGAAGCAAGTGTTAGTACATCTTCGTTGGTAGTAAATAGCAAGGGTATCTCGTTCCTAAACACCGTGAAAATAAGTGCAGCAGAAATATTCCAAAGTAGCACCAAATGTATGGTTGCCTTGGCGGTGAGGCTCATGTTATCCACATCGCGTCTGCCATAAAAATGCGACACACGAATAGTAACCGCCGTGCCTAATGCCAAAATGATCATAAACGATGTATTGGCCATGGTCATGGCAATTTGATTGGCTCCTATGGCAGCCGTAGAAAACCAACCCATCATAATGCCCGAAATAATAAAGGCAAGCGACTCCAAAGACATTTGAGCCGAAATGGGTCCACCCATTTTTAATAGTGCCAACATGTCGGACGTTCCCATTTTGATGGCGGGAAACAACGATGTGTACGAACGGTACTTTTTGTTGATGATAAAGTAGGCAGAACCCAATAGGGGCATGCAAATGCGCGAAATTAGCGTAGCCAAGGCAGCTCCTTCTACGCCCATTTCGGGTGCACCTAAATTGCCACCGATATATACCCAGTTCAAAAAGATGTTGAGTATATTGCATAACATCATCATTACCATGGGTACAAAGGTGTTGCCTACGCCATCTAAAAAGTTTTTGAACGAACTAAACAGCAATACAGGAAAAATGCTATACGCCATCATACGGTAGTAGGGGATGGCAGCGTCAACTACCTCTACGGGTTGCCCCATGTGGTAAAGTAGGGGTTCCAGTGCCAGTTGTAGGCATACAATAATAACTCCTAATATAGGAAACAGCAACAATGAATGCTTTAAATAGGATGCCGCATGCATTTTGTTACCTTGCGCATACAACTCGCCAATAAGCGGGGTGAGCCCTAATGTAAGTCCCTGTCCAGCCAAAAAGAAAATGAGCGAAGTCATTACGCCAAACGACACAGCAGCCAATGGCAAGGGGTCGTCGCCACCGTATTGTCCCACCATTACATTATCGGCAAATTGCACTAAAATGTACCCCAATTGCGAAATTACGATGGGCAAAGAAAGCTTTAAAATGGATGCGTAATGCGGTTTGTATGTAGTAAAGCGGTAGCTCATATCCTTTTCTTTTCTCTTAAATTCTTTCGGCATACAAAGGTATTCAAAAAATAGGGGATATGGTACTTTGATTTAATGATTTTGATGGTTAGAAAGATTTTATCTACATTTGTAACAGAATAACGATTGATAAAACTAAATTATGACAGAAATTACAAAATGCCCTAAATGTAACGGAGAGTATGTTTACTTTGACGGTTCGCTTTATGTGTGCCCCGACTGTGGTCACGAGTTTAACGAAGAAGATGTGGCAGCTGCAGAAAGCGCCGATATTGCCAAAGACAGCAACGGTGTAGAATTGTTAGACGGCGACTCTGTAACCGTAATCAAAGACCTTAAAGTAAAAGGTTCTTCCATGGTAATCAAACGCGGTACCAAAGTAAAAAGCATCCGCCTAACCGACAACCCCGAAGAAGTAGATTGCAAAATAGACGGCAGCAGCATCGTGCTAAAAACCTGCTTTTTGAAGAAATAAATTCTTTTATAAACAAAAAACTGCAACCCAATTGGATTGCAGTTTTTTTATGTATGCGCTCGGCTCGTCGTTACTTGCACTCCGCTTTGCTCCGTGCAGTAACATCCTCGCCTCGGCAATGCTCAAACAAGTTTGGCATTGCGCTCGGCTCGTCGTTACTTCACTTCTTCAAAGTCGGCGTCTTGTACGTTGTCGCCAGCGTTTTGAGCACCGCCTTGGGCACCGCAACCGCCTGCGCCGCAGTTAGGGTCGGCTTGTGCACCGCCTTGAGCAGCGTTAGCAGCGTTGTACATATCTTGGCTAGCAGCGTGGAAAGCATCGTTTAGTTCTTTCATGGCAGCATCAATAGCGTCCAAGTTTTGAGACTTGTGAGCATCTTTTAGTTTGCCAAGAGCCGCTTCGATAGGCGCTTTTTTGTCAGCAGGAATCTTATCGCCAAGCTCTTTAAGTTGTTTTTCGGTTTGGAAAATCATACCGTCAGCTTGGTTTAGTTTGTCGATGCGTTCTTTTTCTTTTTTGTCGGCTTCGGCATTGGCTTCTGCTTCGGCTTTCATGCGTTTGATTTCGTCGTCGCTCAAACCAGACGAAGCTTCAATACGAATGTTTTGTTCTTTGCCAGTAGCTTTGTCTTTAGCCGATACATTCAAAATACCGTTGGCGTCGATGTCGAAAGTTACTTCAATTTGAGGTACACCACGTGGAGCAGCAGGAATGCCATCTAAGTGGAACATACCAATTTGTTTGTTGTCGCGTGCCATTGGACGTTCGCCTTGTAGTACGTTAATTTGTACCGAAGGTTGGTTGTCGCTGGCGGTAGAGAATACTTCCGATTTGCGTGTAGGAATGGTGGTGTTAGCGTCAATAAGTTTGGTCATTACACCGCCCATGGTTTCGATACCCAACGATAGAGGAGTAACGTCAAGCAACAACACGTCTTTTACTTCGCCGGTTAATACACCACCTTGGATAGCTGCACCTACAGCAACAACTTCGTCGGGGTTTACACCTTTAGAAGGAGCTTTGCCAAAGATTTCTTCTACTTTTGCTTGAATAGCAGGGATACGAGACGAACCACCTACCAAGATAACTTCGTCAATGTCCGATTTGCTAAGACCTGCATCAGCAAGTGCTTTTTGGCAAGGAGCAACGGTAGCTTGAATTAAACGGTCTGCCAATTGTTCAAATTTGGCACGAGTAAGGTTCTTTTGCAAGTGTTTAGGCACACCATTTACTGGCACGATGTATGGCAAGTTGATTTCGGTGCTGCTTGAGCTCGAAAGTTCGATTTTTGCTTTTTCGGCAGCTTCTTTTAAACGTTGCAAAGCGATAGGATCTTCGCGTAGGTCAATGCCTTCTTCTGCTTTAAATTCTTCTGCCAACCAGTCGATGATTACGTGGTCAAAGTCGTCGCCACCCAAGTGAGTGTCACCGTTGGTCGATTTTACTTCGAATACGCCATCGCCTAATTCCAAGATAGAAATATCGAATGTACCACCACCCAAGTCGAATACGGCAATTTTCATGTCTTTTTGGGTTTTGTCCAAACCGTATGCCAAAGCAGCTGCAGTAGGTTCGTTAACGATACGTTTAACGGTAAGACCTGCAATTTCGCCTGCTTCTTTGGTAGCTTGACGTTGCGCATCGCTAAAGTAAGCAGGAACGGTAATAACGGCTTCGGTTACTTCGGTTCCCAAGTAGTCTTCGGCAGTTTTTTTCATTTTTTGCAAAATGATAGCCGAAATTTCTTGTGGTGTATATAATCTGCCTTCGATGTTTACACGAGGAGTGTTGTTGTCACCACGATCTACTTGATAAGGTACACGTTGTGTTTCTTTTAAAGTTTGGTCGTAGGTTTCGCCCATAAAACGTTTGATCGAAAAAATCGTTTTTTTAGGGTTAGTAATAGCCTGACGTTTAGCAGGGTCACCTACTTTGCGTTCGCCACCATCAATAAATGCTACGATTGATGGAGTAGTGCGTTTACCTTCGCTGTTTGCAATAACGATAGGATCGTTGCCTTCCATTACAGCAACACACGAGTTGGTAGTTCCTAAGTCAATTCCAATAATTTTTCCCATAATTCTTTATTTTTAATTGTTTATATTCTTTTTTATGTAGATTCTCACTTGTCGTTTAGTTCGCTGCGCGAAAATGAATCGTTGATTTGCTCGCTTCGCTCACGTTTAATCGTGTAATCGTTGATTTGCAATTTAACGATTCATCGATTCAACGATTTAACAATAGTAACTATCGACTGACGACAGTTATATTACAAATTCCGTGCCAAAGTTTTTTTGGTGTGTCAAAACTGACAAACTGCCAAGTTGTCAAACTGACAAATAGGCAAAAAAATGTCAAGGCTCAATAAAATTGCCCAATTTATTTTGCTTTCAACCGTCATTGTCGTATTTTTGAGGCACAAACCATAAAAAAAGTTCGCAGTGAAAAAGTTTGGCTTATTTTTATCCATAATGTTTTGTAGCATAGCATTATATGCTAATGTCCCAGTATTGATTTCGCTACAGGATGGCAAAAATTATGCCCGATTGTCTGACAATAAGGCCATGCTGCTCAGTGGCGATTATAAAACAGGAACAGAAGATACCCTGTTGGTTTTTTCGTCCATGCGAAACATACCGTTATCCAGTGTAGAGGCATTCCGATTTAGCCCCGATTATAAGCGTGTACTGTTGCGCGCAGGCGATAAAGATTATTATGTTTATCAGTTTGCCAATAATAGATGTGACAAATTGTCGCTAAAAGGTGGACAGAGCATGCCCATGTTTAGTCCTGATGGTAGTATGGTGGCTTTCGAACGTGATAATAACATATTCATTAAGAGGTTATTATACGATACGGAGGTGCAGGTTACTACAGATGGTAGTCGTACCATACATAACGGAGTTTTGTCAGTTCAATCTGCCAAAGCCTTTGGACAAACCCACCAAATGGCGTGGTCGGCCGATAGTAAAAGTTTAGTTTATGCCAAAAACAATGCAGTTTATATGTATCACGTACATTATAAATGGAACAAAAATATTGTTTTGCCCGAAGGAGAAAACGTACATATCACGCAAATCAAATGGAGTTTCAAAGAAAACGTATTTGCAGTGATGTATTTAAACGATGTGCAAAAGAAACTCAGTGTGGCAATGGTAAACTCCGAAACACTCATTGCTAAACGAGTTTATACATATACGGATAATCGTTTTATCTCGCCTGATATCGCATCAACCATTTTGTTCTTTCCCGAAAACGACAATTTTGCTATTCTGAGCGACAAAGATGGATATACGCATGCTTATGTATATACCCAAGCAGGAATTTTAAAATATCAAATAGGTAAAGGTAACTTTGATGTTACCAAAATATATGGTTACGATGCCAAAAACAAGTTGGTTTACTATCAATCGACCGAGAATGGTCCATTAAATAGAGGTGTGTATGCCATTGGTTTGTATGATGGCAAAAAACGCGCTCTTGCCCAAGAAGACGGTACCAACGATGCCTCTTTCTCTGCCAATTATGGTTATTTTGTTAGAACCTACAGCAGCATTCAACAGCCATTTGTATATACGGTATGCGATAGCAAAGGCAATGACTTGCGCGAGTTATACCGAGATACCATAAATTTGGGTATTCAAAAAGAAGAATATGCCTTTGCGAACGGGCTATCAGGTTGGATATTGCGCAAACCAGGTGTTAAGAATGCCCCTGTTATCTTTGATGTAACCGATGCGCAAAACCAATGGAAACAAGATGTGTCGTATAAATTGGCAGAGCAAGGTTATGTGGTAGCAACGGTAGCTGCTCATGGTAATTTGGGTTATGGAAAAGATTACCGAAAGGCTATCTATGGCAATATCTTTAAGGTACCAGCACTCGATTATATTGCCGCTGCCAAAACGCTGATTAAAGATGGCGTATCAGATGGTAAAAACCTATTTATAATGGGCAACCGATTGGCAAGTGGGGTGGTGTTTGCTGCTATGATGCAATCCGATTCTCCCTTTGCTGGTGGTATAGTTATATCGCCCGTAACCGATTTGTTAAACTACAATCCTATTCGCATAACACGTTACATGGATAGGAACGGCGTTACGGCAGGTTATAAAACCAATCAAGCAATCGGAAACGTAAAAAGCATCAAGGGTAAGTTGTTGTTGGTTCATGCTATGAACGATGGTGATAACCCCGTAGAAAATACCAACAAATTAGTAGAAGAACTGGTAAATAACAACGTGCAGTTTGAAATGCAGTTGTATCCCAATCGCGACGAAAGTTTTACCGCTTCGCTTTTGCAACCTCACTTGTTTACCCGCATTCTTAATTTTATAAAAGGAAACATTAAATAAGTCGCTGCGCGACTGTCTCTAGTCATTAGTTGCAAGTCGTTAGTAGTCTCAAAGACAAGTGACAAGCGACAAATGACAAGCGACAAGTGACAATCAACTAAACAACTAAACAACTAAACAATAATTATGAAACCAACATTGTATGTAATGGCGGCAGGTATGGGAAGCCGCTACGGAGGTCTTAAACAAATGGACGGATTAGGTCCAAACGGCGAAACCATTATCGATTATTCTATTTACGATGCTATCCGTGCCGGTTTTGGCAAGGTGGTGTTTGTCATTCGCCGCGATTTTGCTCAAGATTTTAAAGACATCGTTATCTCAAAGTTTGAGAGCAAAATTCCTGTAGAGGTTGTATATCAAGATATTACAGCTTTGCCAGAAGGATTTACCCCTAACCCCGAACGTGTCAAACCATGGGGTACCAACCACGCTATTTTAATGGGAAAAGACGTAGTAAAAGAACCCTTTGCCGTAATCAATGGCGATGACTTTTACGGTTACGAATCTTTCCAAGTTTTAGCAGATCAATTGGTATCGATGACAGGCAAAAAAGGAGAGTACTGTATGGTAGGTTTCCCCGTAAAAAATACCTTGTCAGAGAGTGGTACCGTATCGCGTGGCGTATGCCAAACCAATGCCGCTGGTAATTTAGAATCAATCGAAGAACATACCAAAATTGAGTCGATCAATGGTAGCATTGTCAATCACAACGACGATGGAACCGAAAAAGTGATTGCTCCCGATACACCAGTATCTATGAACATGTGGGGATTTACTCCCGATTACTTTGAGTATTCTTATGAGTTCTTCAAAGAGTTCCTAAAAGATAACGAAAAGAGCCTAAAAGCAGAATTTTACATTCCTACCATGGTCGATTACCTAATCAACAATGGTACTGCAACCGTAAAAGTGCTAAATACCACTTCTAAATGGTTTGGTGTTACCTATGCCGACGACAAACCTAATGTTCTTTTGCAACTTAATGCGTTGATAGAGAAAGGTATATATCCAAATAAACTTTGGGAATAGGCTAACAGGATTTTAGAGGGATATTTCTGCGTTATTAAAAACGGAAATGCTCCACAAAAAAAAGATGACCGCAAGGAGTCTATTCCGTTACCCTTTGGGTAACCAACGCCCTTCTGGGCGCCGAGCCGAATGGCTCGTAATTAAAAAACGGAAATGCTCCACAAAAAAAGATGACCGTAAGGAGCCTATTTCGTTACCCTTTGGGTAACCAGCGCCCTTCTGGGCGCCGAGCCGAATGGCTCGTTATTTAAAAACGGAAATGCTCCACAAAAAAAGACACCATTCGGTGTCTTTTTTTGTGGAGCTGGAGGGGATTGAACCCTCGTCCAAACGAGGAAATAATACGCTTTCTACATGCTTATCCTTGCCTTTGATTTTCGTCCGACGGCAAGACCAAGGCCACCAACCAATCGGCTTATCTTCTAAAATCTCATTTGCGCTGCGAAGCCAGTGCAAACCAGTTTCGATTTATCCGCACCTCCGTTTCAAACAGCCTCGAAACAACGGCGTTTGGGAGATGTCTTGTCTTAGCACCTTGTGCCAAGATAAAGCTAATCTACTATTATTCGATTAAGCAGCAAGAGCATAATTGTTATTGCCAGTTATAGTTTGAAAGTTCAGATTATAGAGCCCCCTTACAACGCTCTGCATGCTTACATACCAGTTCATCTCGCTGTCAAAGCCATGTCAGCCCCAGTAATTAAATGAGAGTTGATAAATGAGAAATGAGAAATATTATTCTCTCCTTTCTCATTTCTCCTTTCTCCTTTATTTTGCTACCGCAACGGAACGAACCTCGCGGATAACGGTAATTTTAACCTGTCCGGGATAGGTCATTTCGTCTTGGATTTTTTGTGCAATTTTGCCCGATAATTGTTCGGTGTCTTTGTCGCTAATCTTATCGGCACCTACAATAACACGCAATTCTCTACCTGCTTGGATAGCATAGGTTTTTTGAACACCTTGGAAACTCATTGCCAAGTTTTCTAGGTCGTTTAGACGTTTAATGTATGCCTCGACAATTTCGCGACGTGCGCCTGGGCGAGCACCCGAAATGGCGTCGCAAGCTTGCACGATGGGTGCAATAAGCGATTGCATTTCTGTTTCTTCGTGGTGCGAACCAATGGCATTGCAAATATCGGGTTTTTCGCCACAACGTTGGGCAATTTTCATACCCAAAAGTGCGTGTGGTAGTTCGGGTTCTTCGTCGGCTACCTTGCCAATGTCGTGTAGCAAACCTGCGCGGCGTGCTTTTTTAGGATTCAAGCCTAACTCAGATGCCATCACAGCACACAAGTTGGCGGTTTCGCGAGCATGTTGCAGTAGGTTTTGACCATACGACGAGCGGTATTTCATTTTGCCAATTAGGCGAACCAATTCGGGATGTAAACCGTGGATACCCAAGTCGATGGTGGTACGTTTACCAATTTCTACAATTTCTTCTTCAATTTGTTTGGTTACTTTGGCAACCACTTCTTCGATGCGAGCGGGGTGAATGCGCCCGTCTTGCACCAATTGGTGAAGCGACAAACGAGCAATTTCACGGCGAACAGGGTCGAATGCCGAAAGTACAATGGCTTCTGGGGTGTCATCTACTACAATTTCTACACCCGTAGCAGCTTCTAAGGCACGGATGTTACGACCTTCGCGACCGATGATACGGCCTTTCATTTCGTCCGATTCGATGTGGAATACCGTTACAGCGTTTTCGATAGCTGCTTCGCTGGCAACACGTTGAATCGAATTGATGACAATCTTTTTGGCCTCCTTGTTGGCATTCATGCGTGCCTCTTCCATAATCTCGTTTACATACGACATAGCCGCTGTTTTGGCTTCGTCTTTAAGCGATTCGATCATTTGGTTCTTAGCCTCTTCGGCAGATAAACCAGCGATGGTTTCCAATTTTTCGATGGCTTGGTGGTGTAAACGATCTAATTCTTGTTCCTTCTTTTCTACGATGTCTTTTTGATTTTCGTAGTTGGTGCGAAGTTGGTCAATTTCATTCTCCTTTTTTACCAAAAAGTCTTCTTGACTTTGCAATTGTTTTTCTTTTTGGTTCAATTTGGCTTCCATCGATTGTAATTTGGCATTACGCGATGTAGCTTGTTTGTCAAATTCGGTTTTTAGTTGAAGGTATTTTTCTTTTACTTCTACTAGTTTCGCCTTTTTAATCGCCTCTCCTTCGGCTTTTGCCGTTTTTATCATGCTCTTTCCGCGTAGGTGCTGGCTCAGCAGCAAGATGCTGATGGCTATGATGCTCCCTACCAAGAAAGCTAATACATAAAATAATATGTTCATAGTATAGAATTTATAAGTGAATAATAAAAAAATGCAATTTTCAATGTGGTACAGTTTACCTTGAAAATTGCATGAAAATGGTAGAAATAGACCCGTTACTCACCGTCTTGTGAGTCGTCCAATAGCTGATTAGCTATTTTGTGGGTTATATCATTTAGTTTAGAAACGGTAATTTGTTTGCTTTGATCGCTTCTTTGTGCCATAAGCGCCAGGTCTAACATGGTCATGGCTGCAAAACGATTTCTATCCCGTACATCAGCATATAGGCTGGCATACATGTTGTATCGTAAATTGATTAAACGCTCTGCTTGGCGGTACAGAATCTCCTCTTCGCGCTCAATGGTCAGGTTCATGGTTTGCCCCAATATGTGTAAATTGATGGTAAAGGGGTCTTTTATGCGATTCCTCAATTGGTGTAATTGTTGGTTGAGGGCGTCTTTCATTTAACCTAAACGTTTAATTTTCCGATGCAACGGTCTATGGTTTCTAACATGTTGGTCAACTTGGCTTTTGCTCGCTTAATCTCTCCATTTTCAGCATGTATAATGGTGTGAGCAATGAGCAAGTTGTCGTATTTTTTTTGCAATTCTACAAGGTCGGCATGGGCTTCTGTCAGTTGACGCTTCATTACTTCAATGTCCGTTCTTAATTGACGGATGGTTGCCTTTTGCGTGGCTCTGTCCTGCAATAAGGCATTCACTTGGGCGTCCAATTGATGTAAGAAATCCGTGTCAATCACTTATACACAACAAGTAAATTTTTTACAAATATAACAAAAAAACAAATGGAATAAAATAAAAAGGGTGTAAAAAAAGGGAAAATCGATTGATTTTCCCTTTTTGTATTCAATGCAAAGAAACTCTTATTTCGCTTTTTGTTCTTTGATACGAGCTTTTTTGCCAGTAAGTGCACGCAAGTAGTACAATTTAGCACGACGTACGCGACCGATTTTGTTTACTTCAACTTTTTCGATGAATGGAGAGTCGAAGGGGAAAATTCTTTCTACACCGATGTTTTCCGAAATTTTACGAACGGTAAAACGTTTTTTGTTGCCATGACCGGCAATTTTGATAACTACGCCACGGTATAATTGGATACGTTCTTTGTTACCTTCGATGATTTTGTACGATACAGTAACGGTGTCGCCGCTTTTGAATGCAGGCATTTCTTTACCAGTGGCAAATGCTTGTTCAGCAATTTTTAATAAATCCATTGTTTTTTTAATATTGGGTTAATACTAACGCAACATAACAAGTCGCTCTATGTCTTGCCAGCGATTGCGCTAAATCGGGTGCAAAATTAATAAAAAAATGAGAATTGAAAAAGGAGAAAGGAGATTTTTTTTATTTTTTTTCGCCTCAACGACTCACCAAATCACCAAATCACCAAATCACCGCCTCGCCATCAACGCATCAACGACAAAAGCAGCGCTTTAAAATCGGTGTTTTCGTGAATGCCGGTTAATTTATTGGCTCCTGTTCCGTAGGCATAGAAAGGTACGTGCACGCCACTGTGGTCGCCAGTTGAGAAAGTGGGCTTTAGGTCTTGACCAGGAAGACTCAAACCGCCTGTTTCGTGGTCGGCAGTAATAAATACTAAAGTGCCAGGGTGCGCATCGGCATAATCCATGCAAACGCCAATTACGCGGTTGATGTCCAACATTTCGGCGCGTAGGCGTTCGCCCTCGTTGCCGTGTCCAGCCCAGTCTATTTGCGAACCTTCAATCATCAAGAAGAAACCTTGCTCGTTCTTTTCTAACAAACGAAGGGTTTGCATTACGCCTTGAGCGATGGTATCGCCACGCATGGGCGATGTGGGCATGTCTTCTTCTGCCAAAATGCAGGCAACTTTGCCGCTTTCAATGGCTGCCATAGAATCTAAGCTGTATGTTACTTGATAACCAGCTTGGGTAAGCGAGTCGGGTACTAACAATTTGTTGCCTCCAGCTACAAATACATCGGGACCGTTTTTATAAAGGTCACTCAGAATTTCGGCATCCATGCCGCGGTTTATTTGATGTGCGTAGAAGGCTGCCGGTGTCGCATGGGTAATGCGGCAACTGGCTACCTCGCCAGTTGCAAAGCCGCTTTGGCTTAGTTCGTACATAATAGAGGTAACGGGTACACTATCGGCATTCATCCCCAAAACACCGTTGTTGGTTTTAACACCACAAGCCAAAGCGGTTCCACCGGCAGCCGAGTCCGTAACACGGTGGCTTGCCGAGTAGGTTTTAGAAAAACCAATGCTGTGGCTGCGTTCAAAGTTATTGGGGCTAGGAACCAAACTCATTTGGTTAGGACCCATGCCGTCGCCTATAATAAAGATGATGTTTTTAACTTTGTTTTGTTGTTCTGTGGTATTCTTAGAATCGTGTTCTGTCCATTCTTGGTGTATTATACCAATAGCGAACAATAGCATGCCCGCTGCAAGACAAATGTTGGAAATTTTTCTTTTATCCATAGTTTATTCTTTAAGTTTATTCATTTCGGCTCTAATGGCGTAAAGTTGGTTGCGTAGCTGTGCTAATTCTTCGGTTACGCTGTATTCGTTTTGGGCTTTGTGCTTGTTTTTTTTGATTTGTGCAGCAACCCCTTCTAAAGTCATGCCTTTCTCGTCGGCATAATAGGCAATTAGTTGCACGAGTTTTATGTCTTCTTGCGAGTAAAAGCGTGTGCCTTTGCTGTTGGTCTTGGGTTGTAAAAAATCAAACTTGCTTTCCCAAAAACGGAGTTTGGAGGGTGCAACTTGCAGCATATCTGCCACCTCGCCAATGGAGTAATATTGTTTGGTTAGGTTCTCCATGGCTGTTAGTCAAAGGTTTGCGAGCTGTTGGACGATATACGCACCATTTCGTCGTACTCTTCGGGTGATAAATCCAAGAAATAGTAGTTTTGTGGGTTTTGGTGCACTCCTTTGTAACGCACCTCGTAGTGCAAGTGAGGTCCCGTCGATTTACCTGTGTTTCCTACGTAAGCAATAACATCGCCACGCGACACTTTACTTCCGCGTCGTAGTCCTTTTTTAAACTTGCTGCAGTGTGCATACAGGGTAGTATAATCGTATCCGTGATCGATGATAACGCAATAGCCATATCCTTGTTTCCAACCAATCGATGTGATTACACCGTCGGCAGTGGCAAAAATATCGGTGCCTGTAGGTGCCGAAAAGTCCATGCCTTTGTGAAAACGGATGGTTTTATAAATGGGATCGACGCGACGACCATATCCCGATGCAGTTCTTTTCAAATCCTTGTTGGGAACCGGTTGTATGGCGGGGATGTGTAGCAAACGATCTTCGCGTTCTTTTGCCAATTGAACCAATTCGTCAAATGAGTTAGATTGGGTATAGAGCATTTTGTTAAGTTGGTCCATTTTTTGTGTGGTTTGCTTAACAATGGTTCCGGTACGTAGGTTGTCCCATTGGTCGTATCGGGCAGTATGCACCAAATTTCCCGTACGCAAGGCGGTTGGAATAGAATCGGCTTGCAACATGACACGGTAAAAATTATCGTCACGTTCTTGGATGATATCTAAGATGCGCAAAGCTTCGTCTAATTGTCTGTCTAATAGTTGGTATTGGCTGTTAATGCGGTCGTTCTCTTCGATTAGGCGTTTTTGTGCAGGCGATTGAATAAAGGTAATGAGTAGAATAAAAACACCCACGCCGATGATGCTACCCAAGGTGGCAACCCTTAAAAAACGGCGTATGTGGTAGCCGTACGTATTATCAACACGTTCGTATTTAAGTGTTTTTCGGTTGTATTTATAGTGTGGATTTTCGGACGAAAATAATGCCATGCATAAAATTTTAATGTACAAAGATACTACACAACCTGTGCAAATGCAAAAATAGTTAACGTTTTTTTTGTTAAGTCGATAGGCTTCTGTTTTCGACTAATTTGAGTACTTTTGCGCTATGTTAAAGAAAGGAAATAATAAAAAACACCAATTGATAGTACAATTGTTGCTATCCATTTTGGTATTGGGCGGAGTTTGGTATCACAACAGTTGTCAGCGTTCTATCTATCCACCCCAGCAGTTGGAATTGCCACAACTAACCAAGTCTGTTTCGTCGCAAATTATCGAACACGAAGGGTACAGCCTTTCGTATAATTCCGATTGGCTATTGCCTAATTGGGTTGCTTACGAACTTACAGCAGCCGAAGTTGATGGAGATATACCTCGTGCTACTCACTTTTATCAAGATCCGTTGCTTGTAGGTGCACAAGCCGATAAAGATGATTTTAGAAATTCGGGTTATGATAGAGGACACATGGTAGCTGCAGATGATATGAAATGGAGCGAAACGGCTATGCGTCATTCGTTTTATTTGACAAATGTGTGTCCACAAATTCCCAATTTTAATGCTGGTATTTGGAAAAGTTTTGAAATAAAAGGACAAAAATGGGCAGTGCAGTACGGAAAAGTCTATATTGCCTGTGGTCCTGTGGTAACCAATGGCAAGTATGGCACGATAGGAAAAAATAAAGTCGTAGTGCCCGATGGCTTTTACAAGGTGTTTTTGGTTGATAACAACGGTAGATACGAAGCATTGGGTTTGCTATTTGATCATGTTGCTGGCAGAAAAAAGATGAAAAATTATGCTTGTAGCATCGACTCGGTCGAAAAAGTAACGGGTATCGATTTCTTTTGTCGATTGCCCGATGAGGTAGAAAGCAGGGTTGAGTCGCAAGTAAACTTATCTGTGTGGGGCTTTAAATAAGGATGGTTGCTGGTAATTATGCAGGTATGATACAATAAAAAAGCTTCGGAGACATCCGAAGCTTTTTTATTGTATGCTATCAACTTTCAGCAAGTGATAGTCATTATTTTTTATCTTTTACAGCAATCCAAAGTACGCCAGAGATAAGCAAGCATACAGCACAGATAGCAAAGATGATTGATTTGTCGGCAGCAGCATTAACTACTTCGCCCATTTTGAACGATGCAACCAATTGAGGCAAAACAACCGATAAGTTAAAAATACCCATGTATAAGCCCATTTTGCTTTGGTCAACGCGTTCGCTCATAATAGCAAATGGAAGTGATACCAACGAAGCCCAGCCAATACCTACAATAACCAACGATGCAAAGAATACGTAAATGTTAGCACCAAAGAAGTAGATAAGTCCGTAACCCAAAGCCATTAATAAGATAGAACCTGTGTGGGTTTTAGCCATACCTGCTTTTTGAGCGATAACGTTTAGTACCAATACAGGAAGAATGGCACCAATCAAGTCACGTACCAAGAATGCCATAGAGTTGACGGTTTGTTCGGTTCCTGCAATGCCAGTAATGATGTTTACAACGTAGAAGAACATGTAAATGTTCATGGTTTGAACGCCCCACCAAGTAAACGAGTGAGCAAGCAAGATTTTTTGGAATTGGTTGTTATCTTCGCTGCTGCGAGTTGCATTAAATAGAACGGCTAAAATGGCCAAAATTTCGATGATAACGCATGCGCATTCAACGTAGTCTAAGCCAAAAATGTCACCTGCAACAGTTAAACCAAATAATTTGCCTACAATTACGTAGATGCCATAAATAAGGAAACCAGATAGAGGTAGAATTGATTCTACCATGTCTTTAATAGACGATTTTTGTTGAGCAACAGCATCGTTGTTTTCGCTTTTTAATTCGCGAGGTTCTTCGATAAAGAAGATAGGTAATACCGTAAATAATACAGCAATAATAGCACCTACGTAGATAAGAACTTCGTTACCCCAGATAACGGCGATAAGGTATGCCAATACACCAAAGGTTCCAGATACGGTTTGCATCCAGGTAAAACCTTTACTGCGTTGTTCGGGGGTGGTGCAGTCTGCTACCAACGAACGGGTAGGGTTGAAACTTACGTTAATAGAAAGGTCAAGGGTAAGTGCAATGGTAACGGCAATGGCAAGCAAACCTTCGCTACCGCTCATGCCCATCACTTTTTGAACAATCTCTAAGTTGGGTAGGGCAAGTAACATCAAACCAGTTAAAATACCACCGATGATAACCCAAGGACGACGACGTCCGCCCATAAACCATAGGTTGTCAGATACGGCACCTACAATGGGTTGCGCAATGATACCTGCGATAGGACCAGCAGCCCATACAATACCAATTTCGTGAATATCAAGACCGTACTTGGTCGAAAGAATCCAGCTTAAAGCCGAAATTTGTACCGAAAGGCCAAATCCCATAGCGGTTGCTGGAAGCGATAGAAGAGCATAGAACCATGTCTTCATCTTTTTTTGTGCTTCTAACATAGTATTTAAATTTAGTGAATAAATGCTGATTATCTCACAAAGATAAATAAAAAAAATGAAACTTGTGTATTTTTTGTTTAGTCGTTTAGTCGTTTAGTCGCCTTACCGCATCACCGATTTTGTTTCGGCGCTTCATTCAAAGCCTACGCTCTTCGCGGCATTTTTGCTTTTCCTCGCTAAAAATGCGATGTCCGCTTCGCTTCTTAACGCATTTTCTTAACG
>CALDQH010000089.1 GCA_937911935.1 uncultured Bacteroidales bacterium
CTTGTCAGGGGCGTGTGACACGAATAATGGTGTTATTATCCTTGTCGCACTCTATCACAAAGCCTGAAGCCTGCTGTGGTGCGTATGCTATAGTGTCGAAGATATGAGTGTCTGTGGCAGGGTGTTGGTTGCATCCTGCTACTATACATAGAGCAATTATAGCTATTAATATTCTTAAATGTGTAAGCATAGGGCAAAGGTATGCTTTTTTTGGCATATAATTGCATAAAACGAAAAATTGTTATTATCTTTGCGCTTGCAAAAAGTGAGCGGGATGTAGCTCAGCCCGGTTAGAGTACACGTCTGGGGGGCGTGTGGTCGCAGGTTCGAATCCTGTCATCCCGACAAAAAAAGCTTGATAGTTCTATCAAGCTTTTTTTTATGCGTTTATGGGAGAGGTTAGAACCATTTCTTCTTGACCATAAAGAGGGCAGCAAGTAGGGTGATAAGTAAACTCACGCCTACGGTAGCCCAGAATCCCCAGTTAAAAATGGTTGTTCCTTCTTCTAAGTTCATGCCAAGGAAACTTGCTATCAAGGTGGGCATCATCAATACTAACGAAACCGAGGTAAGACGTTTCATTACGATGTTTAAGTTGTTTGAGATAACCGATGCATAAGCATCCATCATACCGCTAAGCACCTCGCTGTAAACGATAGATTGCTCCAAGGCTTGTTTGGATTCGATTTCGACGTCTTCTACCAAATCGGGATCATATACTTCTTTGGCTCCGCGCATATTTTTAAGACGATGTGTTAGGATGTCGTTACCACGAAGCGATGTGGTAAAGTAAACCAAACATTTTTCTAATCGTAACAAGGTATGTAATTCTTCGTTACGTACGGACGATTCTAACTGTTTTTCTGCCGCTTTTGTCTGAATATTGATTTGTTTAAGGTATTTCAAGAACCAAATACTCGAAGATAGCAACAAGCGGAATACAAAGTTGATGTTATCTGTAAATTGAATGTTTTTGCGTTTGGTGTATTGAATAAAATCTGGGATGATGTCTGTTTTAAAGAAACAAACCGACACAAAAACATCATCCTTGAACATGACGCCCAAAGGAACGGTTGTAAACGAGGTGTTTTCGTCCTGTAATTTGCATGGAATACGCATCAAAATAAAGCACCACCCG
Source organism: uncultured Bacteroidales bacterium (assembly GCA_937911935.1). Taxonomy (GTDB): domain Bacteria; phylum Bacteroidota; class Bacteroidia; order Bacteroidales; family Paludibacteraceae; genus Enterocola. The sequence goes on from CALDQH010000089.1 coordinate 1,139, forward strand.
TCTTCTACTTCGATACGTGGACGTTCGTCAACGTCCTCGATGTCGTCGTAAAATGCTTCTGGAACGTGTAAAGTCTCTGTTAAGTACTTTTTGTCTTGAATGGTTGGCTTAACGACATTCACCCAGCAGTTGGGTTCCCATTTGTCGCATGGAACAAGTCCGGTACCGTTTTTTAAAAATGTTCTCATAGGTTACCTCCAAATGTTATCTAAAATGGAGATAATCTTTCTCCATTTTATAAAATACTGTTATTTTCCGGATAATAATCGTCCATTATCTTATGAAGTTTAAATTTTCGGTGCAAAAATACAAAAATAATTAGAAATTAGGAATTAGGAACAAAAAAAAAGGAGAAACGATTTCTCATTTCTCCTTTATTCCCTTACGGTCATCAATATGTATCAGTTCTCCTTTTATGATTACACAAGCTCACGTATTAACGTTTCACGATCTCCGTATAGCATATCCATAGGAGCGATTTCGGGAAGTGTATAGGCTCCTGGACGTTGTTTAACCACTGCGCGTGCGCAACTTACCAAAATTTGGCTGGTAAGGGCAGGGTTGTTGATGGTCATGCTAAAAGCAAAACGTTGGCTTTGAGTAGTGCCCGAAACACCTTTGCGTTCAATTAGAACACCGTGACCCATGTCTTGTAGTTCATCTACACTGGCAACAGGAATAACGTGTGTTTCGTCGTGGCTAAAGTAAGAGTCCGACTTGATAGCAGCAGTTACTGCTTCGAGGCTTGCACCTTCTTCTAACTCAACGTAAACCATGCGGCGGTGAACACTGGTTCCCAAAGGAATAGTCATAGAAAGAGCGTTTTTAACACCTTCTTTGCTACGCGCTACTACCGAGTGTCCCATGCTCATACCAGGACCAAAGTTGGTGTAAGTTAACCCTTTGGGAGCCATGGCTTTAAGCAATGCGCGGATAACAGAGTCTGAACCCGGATCCCAACCTGCAGAAATAATAGCTGCAGCGTTATTGGCTTTAGCAATAGGCTCTAATTGTTGGCTAAGTGCCCAAATGTCAGTATGGATATCGAAACTATCTACGGTACAAATGCCTTTTGCTAATAATTGAGCCGCTGTTTGAGGAACGCTTCTGCTAGGACCGCACAAGATGGCAACATCTACTTTGCCTAGTTCGTCAATGTTAGAAACGACCTTGATGTCTGCTAATTCGGCTGGAATATTGGTGGCATCGCGACGTACAATACCAACTAATTCCATATCAGGAGCAGCCCCAACAGCTTGTAAGGCAAATTTGCCAATATTTCCGTAACCGATAATTGCTACTTTAATCATATAATTATTGGTGAATCGGTGAATCGGTGAATCGGTGAGTTGATTTACTCACCAATTATCGATTACCTGTTGTTATTATTTTTGTTGTTTTGATTGGCGGTCACTGAGCCTGTCGAAGTGCCCGCCAATAAGAATTAAATCGGGCACTTCGACAAGCTCAGTGACCGATTTACTAACTATTTATTTAAGTAAGCGTGCATTGAAGCAGCTGCTTTACGACCGTCGCCCATAGCAAGGATAACGGTAGCGCCACCACGTACGATGTCGCCGCCAGCAAAAATCATTGGAATAGCACTTTGCAAATCGTCGTTTACTACGATGGTGCCTTTGCGCGATACTTCCAAACCTTCGATGCTATTAGGAATAAGTGGGTTAGGCGATACACCTACGCTCACGATAACGGTATCTACGTCAATTAGTTCGGTAGCACCTTCGATAGCAACTGGTTTACGACGACCCGATGCATCAGGCTCGCCCAATTCCATTTTTTGCAACAACATTTGTTTTACACGACCTTTTTCGTCGCCGTAATATTCGATAGGATTGTGCAAGGTTCTGAATTCAACACCTTCTTCTTTAGCGTGTTTTACTTCTTCTACACGAGCAGGCATTTCTTCTTCGCTACGACGATAAACAATCATTGCCAATTCGGCACCCAAACGTTTTGCGGTACGAACCGAGTCCATAGCGGTGTTACCACCACCAATAACGGCTACGCGTTTACCTTTTAATACAGGAGTGTCAAATTCGTCTTTGGCAGCGCTCATTAGGTTTACGCGGGTAAGGTATTCGTTAGACGACATAACACCAATTAGGTTTTCGCCTTTGATGTTCATGAAGTTAGGAAGACCAGCACCACTGGCTACAAATAAACCTTTAAAGCCTTCTGCTTTTAAATCGTCGAAGCTAATGGTTTTACCTACGATGCAGTCTTTTACGAAGGTAACGCCCATTTTTTCTAGGTTGTTGATTTCTACGTCAACAATTTTATTAGGCAAACGGAATTCTGGGATACCATATTTTAATACACCACCAATTTCGTGAAGTGCTTCGAATACAGTTACTTCGTAACCCAATTTAGCCATATCGCCAGCAAACGACAAACCAGCAGGACCAGAACCAACTACACCAATTTTGATGCCGTTAGAAGCAGCCACTTCTGGGGTTGACATTTGACCGCTTTCGCGTTCGTAGTCGGCAGCAAAACGTTCCAAGTAGCCAATAGCAACGGGGTTTTTACCCATTTTTAAGTGGATACATTGGCTTTCGCATTGTTTTTCTTGAGGACATACACGACCGCAAACAGCAGGAAGTGCAGAAGTCATTTTCAATACTTTGGCAGCGTTCAAATATTCGCCACGTTCGATGTTTTTAATAAACGAAGGAATGTTGATGCTAACAGGACAGCCGTTCATACAGCTTGGGTTGGGGCAGTCCAAGCAACGTTTTGCTTCCATCAAGGCTTGCTCTTCGGTAAGGCCTTGGTTTACTTCTTCCGAGTTGTGGCTGCGGTATTCGCCGTCCAATTCGTTCATCTCAACGCGCGCGATGTCGGTGCGTTCTTTGTTTTTCATGGAAAGAAACTCCTTGCTTTTCGTATTCTGTGTGCGCCGGTGTACAATTACATTCCCGGTGCGCGGCGCAGGCTTGCCAGCATTTTCAGCACGCGGATCTGATCCGGATCAATGCGGCCGTCACGGTACATGCACACGTCCATGGATACCACGCCGCCCAGCGCATTGACCTGCTTGACGTATTTCATCAGGTACTCGATGGAGGATTTACAGCCGCGGGCACTCCATCCGTCATATACGGCCAC
>CALDQH010000090.1 GCA_937911935.1 uncultured Bacteroidales bacterium
GTCAATTCTGCTTGACTCGTGTGAGGAGTATATGCTCACCCCAGAGGTTGCAAAGGGTATCATCAACGAGGTTGTAACTGCTGTCAAGGATTGGCGAGTGTTGGCAAACAAACTAGGTATTGCCAAACGAGAAATGAGTTTGTTTGAGGGAGTGTTTGAAAATAGGACTAATTTTAATAAAATGTAGATATGTACAACGATAATAACAAGAGACGTCAAGCAGAAATTTTAAAAGAATGCATTGAGTTGCAGAAAGATGTAAATGATTACACAACAAAAATAGATAGAGATATTTTTGATATTAATATAGCATTATTGGGTAATGATATGGCATTAATGCAAGAATGTGCAATCCATATCAAAAATAAGTATCCAAACTTTACTCAGGCACTTCCATATAACGTACGTTTGCTTTTACCTTATAGTATTGCTATTGAAGATATGACCTATGAGCAATTACGCCATGTCTTAATTACAGAAAGAGATGCTCTTCAAAATCTGAAAAGTGAATATGGATTATCACAAGGGATTAAAAGAGGGCTGGAACTTGCTGCAAAGTGGAATGCGGAAGATAAAAATATGTAGTAGAAAAATACTCAACATTACTATTCTATATAACAATAATTATATACCTTTGCATCAAAGTAGGAACTCGACTCTGCGAGACACTGCAAAATGGTGCAGAATTTAGGTGGAGCAATAGCGGGAGATTACGTTTGTTGCGATTCTTTAATGCGAAGATATATAGCCATTTAGAGATAGAACTCATTTCATAGTGGCATCATAGCAAAAGCCCTCCGATCGGAGGGCTTTTTAGGTAATTTTCTTATGTTACGACAAGATATCTAATCTTATCTTACTTCAGTGAAAGGTCTTTTATAATGTAATGCTTCCCTTCTTGAAATTTTTCTAATAGTGTTTTTGACCATCCGGGTAGAATGTTTTTGGCAATGTCATGAGCCGAAGAAACTATAGAACGTTTAAGTAGTGCTTTTTGTATATCCTTAATCTTATACCCCGACTTAGCATAGCGGATTAGTTCTTCTATGAGCTCTTTGATATGTGTAATTAGGTTGTCTTTTAGAAGTTTGTCTAGATGGAAAATAAGGCATTTCGAAAAGTCTAAATTGGCATCTAATAGAATAAGCTCGGAACCTCCGCTGTATTCCCATCTAGTATTATTTTCAACTTCATTTACAAAAGAAGCGTAAAATCTTTGACTAAATGCCCATGGGGTATTAGAATGTATATTAAGGGGTTCCATGTCTGGTGCATATAATTCATTCCAATAGGCGCCATATCCTGCACAATAGAATTGAATATATTGGTCACTTCTACAATCTATATATTCAATTCGTTGCATAATATCATGGTATCCCGTAGTATGAAATTTAGGAGCAAACACAATGCAACATAGAGCAGTGGGGTAATTATATTTATGCTCTTTTATAATATCAAACTTAGGTGCTTCTATCATATCTTTCACCCCTCTTTCACCCCGTAATACGCATTCCACTCTTTGAGGACGTCTTCCCAGTTTTCGGTTTGGCCGTCGGCAATGGCGTCGGCTTGTTCAAGTACGGTTTCGTATTGTTTCTTTTCGGCGCGACGCAGTTTCATGGCTTCGATGGTGGCTTCGTCTAAGATGCGAATGGCACCGCGACGTACGGCATCGTCTAAGTCGGACGGACCAAAGGCCTTGCCTTGTACGTTGTAGTCGGATATATTAAACTCAAACACGGTGCGCAGGGTATGTCGCACCATTTTTTGTTGAAAACGGTTTCCTACCATTTTTCTGCCCAGTAGTTTACGAATAATTTTAATCTCTTTTTCGGAAAATTTGTTGCGTCCCATAATTCAAAATTTGACGCACAAATGTAATGAATTTTATTCAAACGCCTAAACGCCTAAACGCCTAAACGAATCAACGTATCGACGTAGCTACGCGACTTTCTTTGCAACCAAATTGCAAGTTCTACACCATAATTTTGTCCCCTTTATAAAACAGCTGTTTAAACAATTTACTACATTTGTCAGATGGATTAAAAGAAAGTAAACGATGACAAGCAATGAACGTGAAAAGGAAATCTACAAAGTAACCATAGTGGGTAGTTTTGTAAACTTTCTGTTGCTTATTTTTAAATTTGTAAGTGGTATAGTAGGACATAGTGCCGCTATGATAGCCGATGCGGTGCACTCTTTGTCCGATTTTGTAACCGACATCCTGGTTTTGGTCTTTGTAAAAATATCGTCTAAACCAGCCGATAAGGACCATCGCTACGGTCACGGAAAGTTTGAAACTTTAGCAACTGCCATCATTGGAGCGGTGTTGCTGGCTGTAGGCATAGGCATCTTTTACCAAGGGGCTACCTCTATTTATGCGGTGTATAACGGACAAGTGTTACCGTCTCCAGGCTATATAGCCTTAATAGCAGCTGCAGTGTCTATCGTCTCTAAAGAGGCAGTTTATTGGTACACCACCATAAAGGGCAAAAAGTTAAATTCGCAAGCCGTTGTGGCCAATGCATGGCATCATAGGAGTGATGCTTTCTCGTCTATGGGCACGTTGTTGGGTATTGGTGGCGCTATTTTAGGTGGTGAAAAATGGGCAGTGTTAGACCCCATCGCTGCTGTTGTGGTAAGTATCTTTATCGTCAAAGTGGCAATCAGCATTTTGAATGGCAGCCTGCAAGAGCTGTTGGAGCATGCCTTGCCAAAAACAGTTCAAGAAGAAATAAAGCAACTTATTTTGTCGGTCGATGGCGTATCAGAACCACATCACTTGCGCACTCGCCGAGTTGGTAGTAATTATGCCATCGAGGTACACATTCGTATGGATGGCAATTTATCGCTTAACGAGGCACATCACATAACTTCGTTAGTCGAAAAAAAACTCAAAGAAAAATACGGCGAGGGTACCAATCTGTCGGTGCATGCCGAACCGTTAAAGTAATAAGCAAAATGAAAGGGGCAGAACTCGAATGGTTCCGCCCTTGTTGTATATGCGATAGAGAATGCTTACAAACTATCACCAAAGTCTTTTCTAAATTTCTCTGCCAATTGTTCTTGCCAGTAGCCAATTTCTTTTAGTCTGCCAAAGAAGAAACGTAGCACGGAGGGCTCTTCTACCCATTCCAAACCGCCAATTAGTTCGCGGTTGTCCCATACCCATTTAACACGGTCGGCAACGTATTTTAGTTGCGATAGGGTGTAAACACGACGAGGAACAGCCAAACGCATCAATTCCAATTCAGAGTAGGGTTCGGTGCCATCGGGGTTGCGTTGCTCCGACAAAGTACCACGTTCCATACCCCTGATACCACCCGCAATGTACAAGGCAGTGGCAACAGCAGCGGCAGGATATTGGTTGTGAGGAACGTTAGGCACAAATGCACCTGCGTTCAAGTGGCAACCCAAACCGCCTGCAGGCAAAATGACAGGTACACCGTAGTCGTCTAGTTCTTTTGCCAAATAGTTGATGAATTCGGGTCCTTGGTTAATGTATTCCATGTCCAAACTTTCGTACAAACCTTGTGCCATCGATTCCATGGTGCGCACATCGATACCGCCGTAGGTCAAGAAACCTTCGTACAAAGGAATGTACTCCATCATCATTTTGGTGTATTTGGGGTCCTTGCTGGTGATGATACCACCTTTAGAGAAACTCAACTTACGTGCCGAGAAGTAGATGATGTCAAAGTGGTCAGCCAACAAGTGGTAGATGGCTTTGATATCCATGTATTTGCAGCGAGCCTCGCGCGTTTTCATAAAGTAGATGTTGTCTTGCAAAAGCGAAGCATCCAAAACGCTAACAATACCGTTGTCGTGGCAAATATCGGTTACTGCCAACATGTTTTCGAGCGATACAGGTTGACCACCAATCAAGTTAGTACCTGCTTCTACACGTACAAAGGCAATGTTTTCGGCGCCTTTTTCTTTGATGGTTGCTTTTAGTTTTTTAAGGTCAAAATCGCCTTTGAATGGATCGTCCGACTGAGGTTTCAACCCTTTTTCGGCAACCAATTCTTCGACGGTGCCACCCATGCGGGTAACGTGTGCTTTGGTGGTGGTAAAGTGGAAGTTCATTAGGGCAGTTTGACCAGGTTTTACCAATGCCGATGCCAAAATGTTTTCGCAAGCACGACCTTGGTGAGCTGGCAATACGTTGTCGGTTCCAAATACTTCTTTAATGGCTGCTTTTACACGTTTAAAAGTAGCAGAACCTGCGTACGAGTCGTCCGCTTGCATCGAAGCTGCCATTTGCAAATCACTCATGGCATTTACACCCGAGTCGGTAAGCATGTCCAAATAGATGTCTTCGTTTTCTAGCAAGAAGGTGTTGTTACCTGCTTGTTGAATTTTTTTTAGACGTTCTTCTACAGGAAGCAATGAAAGTTTTTGAATTACGCGCACTTTGTGCATTTCCAAGGGAACTTGGTTTTCTGATTGATAAAATTTTACTGCCATAATGCTTATTTTTTATTGATTTTTCTTGATTATCATACCATTACGTGGATTATCCTGCTCTACGATGCGACAAAAGTAGAGCAAATCTATTACAGGAATGGTACGCGTTTTACGGAAAAAAATACCATTTTTACCTTTTTTGCAGAAAGATACCAATTTTACATACCAAAATTACCGATAATACAGCAAAATTGCCTACTTTTATACCAAATTTACCTACAATTATGGTTAGAAAAATTGAAAACATAGACCAATTTAACCGATTCTTTAATCAACCTACTTATCACCCATTGGTAAGCGTGGTTAATTTGGCAGATGCACATTTGTCTTTGTTTGAACCCACCGATTTTGGCATGTATTGCGTGGTGTTGATGGATGCCGATTTTGGTCAGCTTACCCTACGAGGTGCCACCATGACTTATCAAGCAGGAACGGTTTTTACCATGAAACCAGGACATGTGGTGAGTATGCAATTAGATGCTCAGGTGCATCCCAAGGGTTGGATGTTGGCATTTCGTCCCGAGTTAATCATCAATACGGGTTTGGGTCGAGATTTTTACATGTTCAATTTTTTTGATTACGAGGTATGCGATGCGCTCAATCTTTACGAAGGCGAAAGACACATCATGCTCAACTGCTTTAATACCATTCTTTCGGAACTGCGTGCTCCAGACGATGAGTTTACGGGTCACATGGTACGTTTGGGTATCGGTCAACTACTTAGTTATTGCCGACGTTTTTACGATCGTCAATTTGATACCAAAAAAGTACGTGCCAGCGAACTCATCAAGCAATTTGAATCGATTTTGGATGCTTACTTGGCAGAAGGTAGCGAACTGCCCCGTCGGTTGGGTCCCCCACAAGTTGCCTGGTGTAGCAGTCAACTGCATTTATCCGCCAATTACTTTGGCGATGTAGTCAAAAACGAGTTAGGCATAACCGCAAAAGAGTTTATTCGTCATAAAATCACCAAGCGAGCCATTGCTTTGCTGGTCGATAAACGTTTGCCCATCAACGAGGTAGCTTCTCAATTAGGTTTCAACTATCCCAATCATTTTACGCGATTTTTTAGGCAGGCTACTGGTAAATCGCCCTCACAATACAAAAACTCTCGCTAAGAACTCTTTTTAACCTGTTAAAATAGTATCTTTCCATATTATCAACCTAAAATAGAAAGAAATATGGATAGTACGGAAAATCATCAGGTCGGTAATAGGTTTGCTGACAGGATGCAAAGCGAAGAGAGATTGTTGCAATTGGAGCAACAAATCTCCCAGTCGGTTTATAAATTAGAGACCCTTTTACAAAAGGTAGATTGGTTAAAAGTTTATGCTTCGGTTGCTTCTTCGTCGCAACCAATAGAGCGCATACGCAAAAGCAACGTTACTTTCTTTGAATTTATGCATTCGGTTATTCAGCAATTAACCTTAAGCAACCGAGGCAGAACAGCAGAAGCTTACGAGTCTGCGTTTAGCAGTTTTAGAAAGTTTATGAAACTAAGGGATGTGTTCTTAGACGATGTTGACGATGAGCTGATTAGGCGTTACGAGATGTTTCTGCACCATTCTGGTGTGAGCAAAAACAGCAGTTCTTTTTACATGCGTATTTTGCGTGCTGTTTACAACAGAGCGGTAGAAAAAGATCTGGTCGAAACGCGTCACCCTTTTAAGCATGTTTATACGGGGGTAGATAGAACCGTGAAACGTGCACTAAACATGTCAGCCATCAAGCGAATCAAAAATTTAAATCTTGCTTACGATAAAAAGTACGATTTTGCCCGCGATATGTTTTTGTTTAGTTTCTACATGCGGGGCATGTCCTTTATCGATATGGCACACCTAAAACGCTCCAACTTATCCAGGGGATACATTACGTATCGAAGACGTAAAACAGGGCAAGAATTACACATAAAATGGGAGGTCTGCATGCAGGAAATTGTCGATAAATACCGCAAGCAGTGTGACGAGGGCTACTTACTGCCAATTTTTAAACGACATCCCGAAACACGTAATCAATACAAGTACAATTTGGCGCGTATCAACAGGCATTTACGCGAGGTTGCCTTACAGGCACGCATCCACATTCCACTTACCTTATACGTCGCTCGGCATTCGTGGGCGAGTATCGCTAAGAGCAAACGTATCCCCATTTCGGTTATCAGCGAATGTATGGGGCACGATAGCGAAAAAACAACACGAATTTACCTAACAGCACTCGACAAATCGGTTATCGATAAGGCCAATAAATCGATCTTGAACGAGTTGTAGGGGCTAAATCAACTCTTCGGTTTTGGCAGATGTTAGTCTTTCGGCAAAGATGCGGGCAGCATACTGCTCTGGAATGAATATTTTTTGAATATTCATGGCGCGCATAATGGATTGATGTGTTTGGTCGATGGCTCGGGCATATACCTTGGCAACGCCCAACTCTTTAAGTGTGGCAACGGTTCGTAGCGAATTGCCCATGCTTTGCCCGATGGCAACAATGGCGCAATCTATCTCGTCTAATGGTAATTGTTTGAGTGCTGCACGTTGCGTGGCATCCATGATGTAGGCAACCGAAATATGGTCTTTAATTTCGTCAATGCGTTGTTCTAAGATATCAACGCCAATAACATCGTGTCCTTGTTCGGTTAGTTCGATGGCCAATGTAGAGCCAAAGTTACCTAATCCAATGAGTAAACATTTCATAAATGGCTATCTGTTTAGTTAATAATTACATTGTCTTTGGGCAGACGATAATGGGCTGTTTTGTCTGTTCTAATTAAGCACATAAGCAGTGTAATCAGCCCTACACGACCCATAAACATGAGTAGTGAAACCACTACTTTGCTTTCGTCACTTAGTAGAGGGGTTATGTTTAAACTAGACCCTACGGTGCCGTATGCCGATATGGTCTCGAATAGCAACCCTTTTATGGGCAGATGAGGTTCTAATGCCATTAGTACGATAAAAAATAATACGATGCACAGCAACGAACCAAAAATAACAGCCGATGCGCGGCGAATAGAACTTTCTGATAATTCTCGTTTGAATAATACGACGTGGTTTTCGCCTTTAATCACCGAAATAAAACCTGCCCATGCCACTGCAAAGGTATTTACTTTTATACCACCAGCAGTAGATTGAGATCCGCCACCAATCCACATCAAAAGCATGTATAAAAGTATCGAGAAAATAGAGAATTCTGTTAGGTCTATCGAACTAAACCCTGCAGTACGAGGTGATACGGCATTAAATATACTTTGGGTAATTTTGTCGGCTGTCGATAAATGTGCAAAAGCACCATTCCATTCCAATAACCCCATGCAAATACTGCCCAATACAAGCAAAGAGGTTGTAACGGTAAGCACTATTTTGGTGTTTAGTTGAGTTAAGTGAATGTGCGGTTGGTGTTTCTGTAAGATTCGTTTGCCCCAACCTTTTAGGCGATAAAACAGGATGGTTCTAAAATTCATTAAGATGGGAAAACCTAAACCGCCTAAAACAATCAGTACAGATAGGGTAAGGTATAGGGCGTTGTGTCCTTGTAGTACCAGCGGATTGCTAAGGTTGCCAGGTAGCGTAGAGAATCCTGCATTGCAAAAAGCAGATACAGCATGAAAAACGGCAAAAAACACTTCGTCCTGCAAACTATAACCCATTGTTCCGTGAATGGTGAGCCATATAAAAAACGCACCTATTCCTTCGATGATAAACGTAAAAAATAGGATGTAGAGTAGGGTAGAAAGCAGCGAACTCATGGTTTCAGAGCCCACTAAGTCGCGCAAAGCAAATTGATTGTACAATCCTGAGCCTCCCATAAAAAACAAGGCAAAGAAACTCGTAATGGTCATAACGCCTAATCCTCCAATTTGAATAAGCAGCGCAATGATAATTTGCCCTTCTTTGGTAAAAACTTCGGCTATATCAATAGGGGTTAGACCCGTAACGCACACTGCACTTGTTGATACAAATATAGCATCAACCAAAGGCAGAACGATACCAGCATGGGTAGAGCGGGGAAGCAAAAGCAGCAAAGTGCCAAAGGCTATGATAATGGCAAAACCACCCGCTAATAGCAAGGCTGGGTTGGTACGTCTATTCAACATATTCATTACCCCTTGCGACAGTTCCAAAACCGAAAAAAGACCTAAAACCGCCACCTGAGGGATGTGGTGTCCCAACCAGTAATATTGAGGTGGTAGCGTAATAAAATCATTGATGCCAATGGCTATAAGTAGGATGCCCCAAAGGATAGTGGGTATAATTTTTTTGCCCCGAATGGTGTGCCATTGAAAAATTAAATTGCCCACATACGATAAACTATACATCCACCAGGCATATTGGTATATGAGTTCTACCCAAGCTTGTTCGTTCGGGTACAAATCAAATCCATAATCCACCACAATGGCACCGATGGTAAGTGCTGCTACCATAAACATGAACAGCCTAAACCATTTGAACCATTTTTTGCGGGTAATGGGCGACATTGTATTGAACAACTGCTTTACTTTCATTTTGTATGTTACACATTTAATAATGGCAAATGTAAATATAATCGGAATCAATTGTTTGTTTTTTGATAAAAAAATGAGGTAAGATGTATTATCTTTGTATCCAAATTATTGACTTTCTTGACAATGAAAAGATTCTGTATTCTTTGGGTAGCTCTTTTGTCTTGTGTATGCAGTTTGCAGGCACAAGAAGAACCACTTACGGCGAAAGATATGTACGACATGGCAGTAGAATGTGTAAAAGTACACAACAGAAGTGCTGCTCTGGAATACCTTAAAGAAGCTAATCGATTAGATCCAACTCTATCGGATGCCTATGCATTGAGCGGAGCTATTGTGTCAGAATACATCGTAAATTTACTGAAAACACGTGCAGCAAACGACCTTGCTTCGCGCGATACCGTTGCTCAATTGGTGCCATATTGTTTAGGTCAAATGAACAATGCCATTCAATTTTGCAACGAAGAGTCAATCCATTCAATGGCTTTGTTGCTGTTAACAAGGGGTGACTTTTATGCTGATTTAGGCTACTACGATAAAGCATACAAAGATTTTAATGCAGCTTACGAAGCATTAAAAAAAGACGAATTTGATGTAGCAGTAGATATCCTAGAAAGCAGAGCCAACATATACCGTATGGCAGGCGATGAAATGAGCTATCATTTGGATATGAGCGAGGCCATTACCAATTGCAAAAAAGCCATTAAAAAAGATCCGACCGATATTCGTTTTTACGAAAAACGCCTAAATATTCGTTACCAACTGGGCTTTTATAACCTTGTCGAAGAATCTTTGTTTGAAATCTTAGAAAAGTTCCCACCTCAAACATTCGAGGACTTTGACGATTACGAAGCGGCTTTGCGATTGGATATTCCAACTGCCAAAAAGTTGTTATCTAAAAAGTTAAAGAAACAACCCGACAACAAAAATTGGCTATACGTACAAGCCTTGCTTACTTTCTATCAAAAAGATTATGCTTTGGCATTGCAACAATTTGATAATTTGATAGCCCAATGTGACGATACGTATCGCCTACAACACGGCAAGGTTTCGTGCTATTTCAATGCCAATTGCTACGACAAAGCATTGGCCATGTTCGATAAAATGGGGGCTACCCACGACTCGCTCGACTACCAGGATCGTTTCCTAAAAATGATGATATGCGAGTTAGACGGCAGGTACGAAGATGCCATTGCTCTTACCGAAGATTTATTGAAAAAGCCCGAATATCAGAAAGAAATACTATATACACGTGCCAGTGCCTACCGCCGATTGGGACAGGATGCCAAGGCCATGGTAGATCTTAATACCATTTTGCAAAACGATAGTACCTACACTTATGCTCTTTTAAGTAGGGCTAAAATTCACTTAAAATACGGTGCACTTGATATGGCTAAGACTGATGCTATGCGTGTTTTGCAAGTAGATACTGTATGTGATGGTAACAGTGTTCGCCACTATGCTTTGTTTATCATGGATAGGGAACAAGAGGCCATAGACTGGGTAAATAGTGTACAAACAACCGATGTTAGTAGGGATCGTTATTACGATGCTGCTTGCTTGTTTTCGATGATGGGCAAAACAGAAGAAGCTCTGCAACAATTAGAAAAAGCATTAGAGGCAGGTTATGCTTATTTTAACCATGTGATGCACGATAACGACTTGGATAACATTCGTCAGTTGCCACAATTTATGCCTTTGGTAGAAAAATACAAACAGAAGCACGACGAAAAGTGCTCTCAATTGATAGAACCTTAAGCGAAATTTGTTATGGTATTGTATATTTTGTTATCAGTTTTAGGAGGCGCTCTATTGGGCGCATTGGTCGTTTTTGTGGTGTTGCGTTCCAAGCAATTTGCGCTTCAAACACAGAACGAGTTGTCTAAACAAGAATTAGAATATGTGCAAAAGCAGTTGCAGGATAAGCAACAGCAGATGCTTTTAGAAAAGCAAACCATGCAAGCCGAAGCCGATAAAAGGCTGCAAGAAGAACGTACCATAGCAGAAAAGCGTTTGCAAGAAGAACGCATCCATGCAGAGTCTTTGCGTAGAGAGGCAGATGAGCAATGGAATAAAAAACTCGAGGCATTAAAAAGCGAAATCAGTCGCATTACTATCGAGCAGCTAAGCAAAAAGCAAGATGCCTTGCAGGATCAAAATCGCAATCAAATGGGCGAATTGCTACAACCCATCCGCGAAAAATTTGCCGAGTTCGAAAAATCGGTCAATGAGAGTAAAACCCAAAGTGCTGTTCAAAAAGAGGAACTGAAAAAAAGTTTCGAGGGCATGCTAAAACTCTTTGAACAACAACAAAATCAGGCTGTAAACAGCATCAAAGAGCAAACCGAAAAAATTGGTAGCGATGCAGCTAACCTTACCAAGGCGCTAAAAGGCGATAGCAAGATACAAGGCGACTGGGGCGAAATGGTGCTCGAAACTATTTTAGAAAACAGTGGATTGGTAAAAGGCGAAAATTACTTTGTACAAGAAAACGTAAAAGACGAAAATGGCAATAATTTCCGCCCCGATGTAGTCGTAAAATTCCCAGAAGGCAGGTCGGTGGTAATCGATTCAAAAGTATCGCTTACAGCTTATGCCGATGCCATGGCAGGGGAATCGGAAGATATTCGTAATCAACGCATGGCAGCGCACGTGCAAAGCGTGGTAAAACACATCGACGAGTTAGCTGTAAAAAAATACGACGAGTTGGTCGAGAATGCCATTGGTTATGTGTTGTTGTTTATTCCTAACGAAGCCGCCTATAGTGCTGCTTTAAAAGCACGCCCACAACTATCGCAGGATGCGTACAAAAAACACATCATCCTCATATCGCCCAGCAATTTGCTAATGACCTTGCAACTTGCCTACAACCTTTGGCAATACGATAAGCAAACCAAAAATGTCGAAAAAATAGTCCAAAGTGCCTCGGGCCTTTACGATAAAGTAGCTCTTTTCCAAGATTCGTTCGACAAAATTGGCGCACAGATACAAACGCTTTCTGTCACTTTTGAAAATGCCAAAGGGCAATTGAGCGAAGGTAAAGGCAATGTCTTGGGACGTGTCGAAAAGTTCAAGGAATTAGGAATTAACCCCAAAAAGAGCCTGCGAATCTCAGAATAAAAACTATTAAGTAGGTGGTAATTTGTGAGCAAATTACCACCTATTATTTCTCCTTTCTCCTTTATTCCCTTCGGTCATCAACACGTCGACAAGCTCAGTGACCGCACCGATTCGCCGATTATTCGGGCTCCGCCCTCATGAAGTTGCTCCCGCTCGGCATAATCAAAATAAATTTTGTTTCTGCCCTCGCTTAATCGCAACTTTCACCGATTCACCGATTCACCGATTCACCGATTCACCGGCGCGTAGCGCCTATACTAACACAAAGTCCAACTGCTTCTTCTCTAAATTAGCACGTTGTACCATAATTTGTACCTCGTCGCCCAATTGGTATTTTTTGCGGCTTTGGCGGCCAATGATGCAGTAATTCTTTTCGTCGTAGGTATAGAAATCGTCGTCCATATCGCGCAGAGGCACCATGCCCTCGCATTTGTTCGATGTAATTTCTACGTATAAGCCCCATTCGGTAACGCCCGATATTACGCCATCAAATACCTGTCCTTTTTTATCGGACATAAATTCCACTTGTTTGTATTTGATTGAGGCACGTTCTGCCGATGCTGCCACTTGCTCGCGGTCGGAGCAGTGCTGGCACATTTTTTCGTAGGTTTCTTCTTTTACGCTGTTACCTCCTTGCAAATAGCTAAATAGCAAGCGGTGCACCAATACATCGGGATAACGCCTAATGGGCGAAGTAAAGTGGGTATAATAGTCAAATGCTAACCCATAGTGCCCAATGTTATCGGTGGTGTAGATGGCTTTTGCCATAGAACGTACCGCCAAGGTTTCTACCAAGTTCTGCTCACGCTTGCTAGCCACGTTGTCTAACAGGCGGTTAATAGCGCTCGATATTTCATTTTTCTTGCCCGATGTTTTTAGCTTGTAGCCAAATCGGCTGATAAACTGCGAAAAGTTGGCTAATTTTTCTTGATTAGGTTCATCGTGAATACGATATACAAAGGTTTTGGCTCTGTCGCCTTTTTTTACCTTGCCGATGTGCTCGGCTACGGTTCTGTTGGCCAGCAACATAAACTCTTCTACCAACTTGTTGGCTTCTTTGGCTTCCTTAAAGTAAACGCTTAAAGGTTTGCCTTGTTCGTCTATATTAAAACGCACTTCGCTACGTTCAAATGAAATAGCCCCCGCTTTAAAACGATTGGCTCTTAGTTGTACGGCCAACGCATTCATAGCCAATAGTTCTTCGCAAAATTCGCCTTGCCCCGTTTCGATAATGGTTTGTGCTTCTTCGTACGTAAAGCGGCGGTTAGAACAAATGATGGCCTTGGTAATGCGGTAATTTACTACCTCGGCTTTGTCGTTCATCTCAAACAATACCGAATACGTTAATTTATCTTCGTTGGGGCGTAACGAGCACACCATGTTGCACAGTTTTTCGGGCAACATCGGAATGGTTCTATCTACCAGATACACCGAGGTGGCGCGGTCAAAGGCTTCTTTGTCGATGGGGCTGTGTGGGGTAACGTAATGGCTTACATCGGCAATGTGTACTCCAATTTCTACATTCCCATTTTCTAATTGTTTGTACGATAAAGCATCGTCAAAGTCTTTGGCATCAACAGGGTCGATGGTAAACGTGGTGGTAGCTCGGCAATCTTCGCGGCGTTTAATTTCTTCGTCGCTAATGGTAATATCAATTTGGTCGGCAAGGGCAGTTAGCTCCTCTGGGTACGAGTAGGGCAACCCGTATTCCGCCAAAATGGCGTGCATTTCGGTGTTATTTTCGCCTACTTCGCCCAACACATCAATTACCTCGCCAAAGGGATTTTTGGCTTTCTCGGGCCAGTCGGTCATTTTTACAAATACCTTTTGACCATCTTTGGCACCGTTTAATTTGCCATGAGGAATGTAAATATCGTTGCTTAGTAGTCGATTATCTACCACCACAAACGATACGCCACCCACTATGTTCATTACCCCCACAAACGTAGTGCGGTTGCGCTCAATAATTTCTACAACCTCGCCCTCGGTTTGACGTCCGCTGCGTTTAGCGTAAACCAGCACGCGCACACGGTCGTTTTTCATAGCGTGTCCCAAGTTGCGGTCGGCAATAAAGATTTTTTCGCCGCCGTCGTCGGGAACAAGATGGGTTTTGCCGTTGTTGTTGCGGTCTATGGTACCCACCACGTATTTATTCAGGGTAATGGCCTTATATCTGCCACGTTCTACTTCTTGTACAATGCCTTGCTGTACAAAATAGGCCAAAATATGCGGAAGTTTTGCCTTGTCGCCAGCCTTGGTAAGCCCTGCCACCGCCGCCAATTGTTTGTGGTTAAAGGGGCGGTTCTCAAAGC
>CALDQH010000091.1 GCA_937911935.1 uncultured Bacteroidales bacterium
GAAATCGGTCTTATGCTGCAAACCGACCTTCCTCTGTTTACGGTTATGCGCCGAACGAAATTCGCAGAGGGCGTCCGTCAATCCGAGGAAATGGAAAAAAGAATCCGTTCTCATCCCTCCAGCATTCTGATCACATACATGAACGAGCCGATGGCAAACGGCGGAAACCGTCCGCACAGACATCTCGTTCGCGAAGAAAGGCGACACTCAGTACACGATGAAACGTTGCAACAAACATTTTTAAACGCAGGCGTAGATAGCTGCGTAGTGTTGGGCAAAAACATAGGCGATGCCTCGCTGTTGCCTTTGCTACAAAATCTAGCTACCGATTATGCGTTGCTCTATACCAAAACATCTCCTTTAGAACTTTCTAAAACCTCGTTGAAACGTTTTGTTTCGGTGGCAAACGATACGGGCGCATCGATGGTGTATGCCAACTACTACCAAGTAATGAATGGTCAAACCAGCGTGGTGCCTACCATCGAATACCAAATGGGTAGCGTGCGCGATGACTTTAACTTTGGATCGCTTGTTTTGGTGCGTATTGACGATGTAAAAGAGGTTGAGGTGGCGCCATACCAATTTGCCACGTGGTATGCCATCCGTTTGGCTTTATCGACCATAGCCGATTTTTGCCACATCGACGAGGTGCTTTATACCGAAATGGAAGAAGATACCCGCAAAAGTGGCGAAAAACAGTTTGATTACGTCAATCCACGAAATCGCGCTGTGCAAATCGAAATGGAACAAGCTTGCACCGCCTACCTAAAAGAAACGGGTGTGTATTTGGCTCCTCAATTTAAGGATGTGGATTTTAATGGACATACTTTTGCCAACGAGGCGTCTGTAATTATTCCCGTACGCAACCGCGTAAAAACAGTAGCCGATGCGGTACGTTCTGCCTTGTCGCAACAAACATCGTTTACTTTTAATGTAATCGTGATAGATAATCATTCGACAGATGGCACAACAGAGTTGTTGCGTCAGATTGCAGCGGAAGATTCTCGATTAGTGCATATTGTGCCTGTTTCTACCAAACTTGGCATTGGTGGTTGTTGGATGGAGGGGGTAAATAACCCTGCTTGCGGTAAGTTTGCTGTGCAATTGGATAGCGACGATTTATATCAAGACGATACCGTTTTGCAGCAAATAGTAGATGCTTTTTATGCCCAAAATTGTGCGATGTTAATAGGCTCTTATACCATGACCAATTTTGATTTAGAAGTGTTGCCTCCAGGACTTATCGACCACGCCGAATGGACGCCAGATAATGGACGCAATAACGCTCTTCGCATAAATGGATTGGGCGCTCCGCGTGCTTTCTTTACTCCGCTACTTAGAGAGTATGGCGTACCCAATGTAAGCTATGGCGAAGACTATGCCTTGGGCTTGCGTTTTAGCCGCGAATACCAAATAGGCCGCTTGTACAACTCGCTTTACCTATGCCGTCGTTGGGAAGGCAACTCCGATGCCGCCCTTGCTATCGATAAAGTAAATGCCAATAATTTTTACAAAGACAAATTGCGCACCATCGAGATGGCAGCGCGCTTACAAATGAATATGGGTGAGTAAGTAAAAAGAAACGTATGAAAAAAATCCTTTTAAGTGTAATTTTAGTTTTGTTGTTGCTTGGTGGCGGCGTTGGCTACTACTTCTACAAGGTGTTTTTGGATGCTAATATAAATGCAGATCCAGCATCGACCACCTATAAATACTTGTACGTTGAACCCAATGACACATGGACCGACGTGGTGACAAAATTGGATAGTAGTGGATGGGTTTTGTCGGTGGACTATCTGGAAAAATGCATTGCCTATTTAGAAAAAAAAGTTCCTGTATGTGGCAAATACGACCTTGAGCCTAATTTGGGGAATCGAAATTTTGTAAATCGTTTGGCTTATGGGTTAACCAATAAAGCGAAATTGCAGTTAAAGATGACCCGATACACGCCTTGGGTGGCTCGTAACTTGTCGCGTCAGTTGGCAGTTGATTCTGCCTCGTTGGCGGATGTATTTTTAGCGGACACTTTACTGCGTAAATATGGCTTGGATAAGCAGAGCTCGTTGGCATTGTTTGTGCGTATGGATACTGCCGTACAATGGTGCATGAGTGCTAAAGAGGTAGAAACCGTGGTTTTGGATGCACGACGTCGATTTTGGAATCCTGTGCGCATGGAAAAAGCGCGTCGAACAGGTTTGAGTTTAAAAGATATTCATATTTTGGCATCGATCGTAGAAGAAGAAACCAACAATGCTGAAGACCGAAAAATGGTGGCAGGGGTGTATTTGAATCGTCTAAAAAAACGTATGCCTTTGCAAGCTTGTCCTACCGCGCGCTATGCTACCGGCGATTTTACCTTAAACAGGGTGTTGAAAAAGCATACACAAATCGATTCGCCTTACAATACTTACAAATACGCAGGCTTGCCTCCCGGACCCATTCGAATTCCCAGCGGTGCTGCCATCGATGCGGTATTGGATTTTATTTCGCATAAGTACTTGTATTTCTGTGCTAAACCCGATTTTTCAGGCACACACAACTATGCAACCAACTATGTGGAGCATTCTCGTAATGCCCGTGCATACCAAAAAGCCTTAAACAAGCGATTGCGAGAGCAGAGAGCGAAGAAGTAATTTTTTTGCCAAAAAGATTTTCTTATATCAAATTCTTGTACTATATTTGCACTCGCATTCGGAAGGATGGGTGAGTGGCTGAAACCACCAGTTTGCTAAACTGACGTACGGGTCACCGTACCGGGGGTTCGAATCCCCCTCCTTCCGCAATCAAATTTTATAAACGAAACAGCAACCTTTGGTTGCTGTTTTTTTATTTGTCTAGCTTGGAGCATCAAGCTTGCTTGAAAGCGACAAGTTAGACAAATAAAAAGTAGCATACTACGTATGTAGTTTCGTTTATAAAATTTGCCATTGCAAGGAACTTCTCAAGAGAGTTGGGGATCACGGAGCGAAGCGACGTAATTCCCCTCCATTGCAAGGATCCCCGCGGGAGCGAGGGGATCTTTGAGCGAAGCGAGAAAATCCCTCCTGCTTTTGTTGTTTTAGGACCTACTTAGAAATTTTGCTTAAAAGAACGTAAAATCGCATCCTTTGCGGGGGTCGCAGGCTTTGTTGCGTTGGGTTCTAATACGATTCTCTTTGCTTCCGATGCGTTGTTTGGGAATTTTATAGGTAACCGATAGGCATAGGGTAGCGTAACAATCAGGCATAAATTCTGCAGGCATAACAGCATCCATATCGTCGGTTAGCGTAAAACGCCATGTCGCATCTAACCCTATTGCCCAATCAGATCCAATACTCCAAGCTACTCCCGTTCCAATGGGAAAACTGGCATGAATACCGACATCACGACCTGTTGGGTGTACATCGTACAAAAAGCATCCTACACCACCAAATAGATAGGCTCTTTCTGGGACAAAACTTGCACCGTTGTTTTCGCGTCGTGCGCCTCTGTCGATAAAGTAATTAAAAACTACTTGTGCGCTAATATCACCAGCGTGCAAACCATCTGTAGTGCTTCCTTGTGCGGGTTGAGGTAGCCCTATAGGAGCATAGCGCAAATACGCATAGTGTGCTTCGCCTCTTAACCCCAATCGAGGCATAAAATAGTAAGTATATGATAAGTTTGCTGCACCGCCTATGGCTCCGCTGCAGTCAAAAACAGGGTACGAAGCTCCAACGCCCAAAGTGATGTGTTGGTTACTGTTGTTGCCAATGCGACTTTTCTTGAGTTGTGCGTATGCGCCGCCAGCAAGGAGTAGGCAAAAGAGTAGGGTGGCAAGTTTTTTCATGTATGTTGATTTTGCGCCACAAAGGTAATAAAAAAATCTTTCTCCTAACTCTTCACTGTTCGCTTCGCTCATGTTGCACCACGGACGCACGAGCCGTGCGTCCCTACTTGCACTCACTTTTTTCATTGCCGTTACAAATACGTGAAAGTATATGCAAATTATTGCATAATTATACAATAATTAGAAAAAATATGAATAAATCTGCTATAAATAGTGCATAAATAGATTTTTTTTGTATTTTTGTGCTTTCTGTATCGAAAATAAATAAAACTAACTATATAAACTATGAAAGTAGAAGCATTGGAAGACGTAACGGTGCGCTTTTCTGGCGACTCCGGAGACGGTATGCAATTGGCTGGAAATATTTTTTCTACCATTTCGGCTACCGCAGGTAATGACATTAGTACATTCCCCGATTATCCTGCCGACATCCGTGCCCCACAAGGTACTTTAACAGGTGTGTCAGGATTTCAAGTACATATTGGTTCATCAAAAGTATTAACCCCTGGCGATAAATGCGATGTGTTAATTGCGATGAATCCAGCTGCCTTAAAAACACAATATAAATTCTGTACTTCGCGTTCGATTATCATTATCGATACCGATTCGTTTACAGAAGCCGATTTGAAAAAGGCGTTGTTTACCACAGATAATCCATTCGAAGAATTAGGTATTAAAAACGAGGTAGTAGAAGCTCCTATTTCGAGCATGTGCAAGGAATCTTTGAAAGATTCTGGTTTGGATTTTAAAGCAGCCATGCGTTGCAAAAACATGTTTGCTTTGGGTTTGGTTTGCTGGTTGTTTAACCGCGATATTCCTGCTGCCGAAGCTATGTTGCGCGAAAAATTTGCTAAAAAACCAGCTATTGCCGAGGCAAATATAAAAGTGTTGAACGATGGTTATAACTATGGTCACAACATCCACGCATCGGTAAGCACTACCTATAGCATCGAAACCAAAGAAAAGAAAGCTGCTGGCTTGTACATGGATATTAACGGTAACAAGGCAACTTCTTACGGTTTTATTGCTGCTGCCGAAAAATCAGGTTTGCCTTTGTATTTGGGTTCTTATCCTATTACTCCTGCAACCGATGTATTGCACGAACTATCTAAACATAAATCGTTGGGCGTAATGACCGTTCAATGCGAAGACGAAATTGCTGGTTGTGCATCGGCAGTGGGTGCTTCTTATGCAGGTGCATTGGCCATTACTTCTACCTCGGGTCCTGGTGTTTGCTTAAAAAGCGAAGCCATGAACTTGGCTGTTATTGCCGAACTTCCTTTGGTAGTGCTTAACGTTCAGCGTGGTGGTCCATCTACAGGTCTTCCTACCAAATCAGAACAAACCGACCTTTTGCAAGCCCTTTACGGACGTAACGGCGAAAGCCCTATGCCTGTAATTGCTGCAAAATCGCCTGGCGATTGCTTTGATGCCGCTTATATGGCTTGTAAAATTGCCTTGGAACACATGACTCCTGTTGTGTTGTTAACCGATGCCTTTATTGCCAATGGTTCAGCTGCTTGGAAATTGCCTAACTTAGCCGATTATCCAGCTATCCAACCTCCATACGTTAAACCCGAAATGGCTGGCAACTGGACTCCTTTCCAACGCAACGAAGAAACAGGTGTACGTTATTGGGCAGTTCCTGGTCAAGAAGGCTTTATGCACCGCATCGGTGGTTTGGAAAAGAGCAACGAAACAGGTGCTATCTCTACCGAACCCGAAAATCACCACAAAATGACCTTGCTTCGTCAAGCTAAGGTAGATAAAATTCCTGTGCCCGATGTAGTGGTAGAAGGAGCCGAAGATGCCGAATTGTTAGTTGTTGGTTTTGGTGGTACTTACGGTCACCTTTGCTCGGCTGTCGAAGAAATGAACAAAGCTGGCAAAAAAGTGGCATTAGCACACTTTAGCTACATCAATCCACTACCCAAAAACACCGAAGAGGTATTGAAAAAATACAAAAAAGTGGTGGTAGCAGAACAAAACATGGGACAATTTGCCGGATACCTTCGCATGAAGATAGATGGTTTCTGCCCAATGCAATTTAACCAAGTAAAAGGTCAGCCATTCGTAGTAGAAGAGTTGATTGAAGCATTTACTAAAATGATGGAGGCATAAGTTATGAACGAAACACAATATACAGCAAAAGATTTTAAAGCAGGACAACCTCGTTGGTGTCCTGGATGTGGCGACCACGCTTTGTTAGCCGTGCTTCATAAAGCCATGGCAACCTTGGGTGTAGCACCTCATGAAACTGCCGTTATCTCGGGTATTGGTTGCTCGTCGCGTTTACCATACTATATGAATACATACGGTATGCACACCATTCACGGCCGTGCAGCTGCCATTGCTACCGGTGCAAAAGTAGCCAATCCTAACTTGACCATTTGGCAAATTAGTGGCGACGGTGACGGTTTGGCCATTGGTGGTAACCACTTTATTCACGCTATGCGTCGTAACATCGACCTAAATATCATCCTACTTAACAACCGCATTTACGGTCTAACCAAAGGTCAATATTCACCTACATCGCCACGTGGCTTTGTAAGTAAATCGTCTCCATACGGTACCGTAGAAGATCCATTCCGTCCTGCCGAACTTTGCTTTGGCGCACGTGGTCGTTTCTTTGCTCGTTGCGTAGCCGTTGATGCTAAAGGTGCAGAACCTGTGTTGGTAGCTGCTGCTAAACACAAAGGTGCATCGGTTGTAGAAGTATTGCAAAACTGTGTTATTTTTAACAACGGTACACACGATGCGGTTGCTACCAGCGAAGGTCGTGCTAAAAACGCTATTTATTTGGAACACGGCAAACCCATGCTATTTGGCGAAAACAAAGAGTTTGGTTTGATGCAAGAAGGCTTTGGCTTGAAAGTTGTAAAATTGGGCGAAAACGGCATTACCGAAAAAGACATTTTGGTACACGATGCTCACTGCGAAGACAATACCTTGCAACTAAAATTAGCGTTGATGGAAGGTCCTGATTTCCCCATCGCATTGGGGGTTATCCGCGACGTAGAAGCGCCCACCTACAACGACGCTGTTCACGGTCAAATTGCCGAAGTTAGCGAAAAAGCCAAATACCACAACTTCCAAGAGTTGCTTCTTACTAACGATACTTGGGAAGTAAAGTAAACTTCGGTTTATTCTAACGTGGAATTTCTGCGTTACGCTTGTCTTCGAAATCCTCATTTACGTTAAGTAAACTCCGGTTTCTCAGACTGCGCAAGCCTTGAAATTCCTACATTATAATAAACCTCTTATTATCCTACTAAAAACCAATCGGTCCCTGAGCTTGTCGACGGGCCCGATTTTTTTTATATACTCGGTCCCTGAGCTTGTCGACGTGTTGATGACCGATAGGGAATAAGGGCGCTCCCTGAACCTATGATAGAGAATAAGGGCTATCTCCCAAACGCTGCAATTCTTTGTTTTATATTTTTACGCAAGCACTCGCTGTAAACCCAAGGTTCAATACCGTGATAATCGCCCACGTTTATAATGTCTAAGATATTAGGCATATAACTACCGTCAAAACCTTCTAGAACCAATACCTTGTACTGCGTATCGAGCGTTACGGTTATGGTATCGTGCAATGTAGCGGGAGTGCCATCGGTACGCCAATTAACTGGGTTAATGCACATAACGTTGCCCTTGCAAAGTATGTCTTTTGTGTATTTTACATCCGATACCGAGTTGTAGCAAATGGTTACGCCCGTGTCGATAGAGTCTTTAGCAGCACGAATCCAGGGCGCTGCGGCAATGTCATCGGCCGTAACCTTATAACCCAACACATACGCCGCTACCATTCTGTTTTTAGCCTCATCGGGCATGGTTTTCATCAACTCTACCACCGATTTGCCCCCTTGGCTAAAGCCTGCCAAAATAAAAGGACGTTGCTGGTTAAAGTTGTTCAGGAAGTAATTAAACGCCTGTTGAACATCATTAAACGATACCTTGTTGTAGCGCGATTGGATGGTATCTTCGTTCAAGGTAGCCCACGTATCGAGTGTAATGTGACGATAGAAAGGAGAGTAGAAACGGTTGCCATCGGCCATGTAATCCGCTACTTTTCGCATCTCAATGCTCATGTTATCCAGGTGCTGTTGGTTGGTGATGTCGGCATAATGGCACACCACGCTATCCTTTGTAAACCAATCAAACTCCCAGGTAGAAGGAATGTAAAATACGTCCACACCGCTTTGGTCATTGTCCAAAATAGTGAACCACATGTTATTTTGGCTGTAGTCGGGTGCAGGCGGTATATACGCTGTGTTTTTTAGCGATTGGTCGTTTTTGCACGATGATAAAATCGCAACAAAGCAAAAAAGTAACGTTAGCTTTTTCATGGTGTATTTTTATCTCCCTAAATTATTTTACCCTCCAAAATCCGCCTTTGGCTGCGCTTAATTTGCCGTCTTCAGATAGAAGTGCAATGATTTTCTTCCTACTTTTTTGCAAAAATAATGGTTTTAACCCTACTTTTTTGCAAATTGGGTATTTTTCTCCCAACTTTTTGAGGTGGTCACAATTTGCGACCACCTATTTCATAACAATTCAACCTGTACGAATTTACATAGGTTGATTCCATTTTACAAAATGGTCTTTGGTGAAATATTTAGTTTTGAGAAAGCAAAAAGTTTTTTGCCCAAATCTTTGAGCGATGCGCCAATGTGGTACACATCGGTATCGTCAATGATCAGGAACCTATCGTGCGCCTTGGTGTATTTTTCTATCTCAATGGGCGGATATTGATTGTTGTGTTTCTGCAAATCCAACTTCAGTGCATCCGATAGATGTGATGTGTATATCTTAGCTGATACGCCAGTATTTCGTTTGCTTAACATCAGTAGCACAGATTCATCTACGTAATTATCAATCAAAATCAAACTCTTCTTAGCCGACTTAATCAAATCGGTAGCAAATTTGTACGCTTCAAAAATCTTACCATCATGGAATACGCCTTCGGTAGGCGGTAGCGCGGTACGAACAAAGAAGTCAACTTGTTGGTTTAATCTCTCAAACTTGGCATCATGTTCCGCAAACTTACGGTCTATCTTGTTCTCGAGTAGTTCAATGCGTTGATTTACAGCATATCCTTTAAGTAGATATTCTTTTAATACTTTGTTTGCCCATCGTCTAAATTCAGTACCACGGATACTTTTAACGCGATAACCTACTGAAATTACTACATCCAAACTATATAGTGTTGTAGGTTTAAATTTAGAAATAGTATTATGCAAAATTTGCATATTACTTTCAGTTTCTAATTCTTTTTCAATAAATATGTTTTTAATGTGTCTTGCAATAACAGATTGGTCTTTTTGAAAAAGCTCTGCCATTTGTGCCTGACTAAGCCACACAGTTTCATTCTCAAGACGAACTTCAAGGCTAATGGTATCGTTAGGACGATACAAAATGATTTGATTGGAATTTTGCATAAGATTAAAAAATTAAGATGTTATAACTTCGGACGAGGAGCGCCCATTTGTTTGCTTATGCAAAGGTAGTATAAATTGTTGATAATGCAAAATGTTGTTTTCCCACGCACTCCATGAGCACTTTCATACGGTCCCTGAGCTTGTCGAAGGGCCCGATTTTTTTTATATACTCGGTCCCTGAGCCGGTTGCTGAGCCTGTCGAATTTTTGTGCGAGGTGAGGTGCA
>CALDQH010000092.1 GCA_937911935.1 uncultured Bacteroidales bacterium
CAACATTTTGATTTATACAATGATCTAAATTTTTAAATGATGCAATTTTTTCAGTTTGTATTGATGTATTATCAAATCTAATATCTCTATTTAATCCATAAATATCTGATATAACATTTATTTTATTATTAACATAGTTTTTAACTAAAACCATTACTTCCATATTAATAGCAATCTTTTTGTTTTCCATAGTATCATTAAGTTTTACACTTTTAAGCGATTTACAGTTATAAAATGCAGCAAATTTAATAGAATTTGCAGATGTTATTTTTACATCGGTTAGTAATTCATTGTTTATATAAAGGTCTTTTGCATAATAAGTAGGGTTTGCATAATAAGTAGGGTCTGCATAATTATCAGAAAAATGAATTTCCATCCATTTATCTACACTTCCTAAATAATTTACTTTTGTTAATCCACTACAGCCAGAGAATGCTTCATAACCAATAGACGTAACACTATTCGGAATCGTAACCGAAGTTAATCCGCTACAGGAAGAGAATGCAAAAGAACCAATAGACGTAACACTATAAGTTTGAGAATAATAGGTTATAGTTTCTGGTATCGTAATACTTCCTGAATATTCTATATATGAATAGGGGTCATCTCCACGATACGTAACCCATGCAGTGTTATCGTCTTCGTCTAAATAGTAGTAGATGCCGTCTATTTCTACATCGTGTGCCCAAAGTGCTATGCATGATAGCATAAGGGCGGAAAATAAAAGTAAAAATCGTTTCATAGTATTGTATTTTAAATATTAAACAAGGGTATTTTAAGTTGTAAATATTTACAAAGCCCTATTTGGCCCTAATTTCATCTGTTGTTAAAAACAAAAAGTCGCTACTTTGCACTAGGCAAAACAGCGACTTTGTATGGTAAAAGCACACAAGATACTACACTAAACGCGTATGTATGTATGTATGTATGTATGTATGTATGTATGTATGTATGTATGTATGTATGCGGCGGCGATACATCCGTACATACATAAAGTATTCTTACTATTTAACACTGCATTTTTCATACCCACAAAGGTAGCAAAGAAATTTTACGTTTACAATTTTTAAGGGATTGATTTGAAAATAATATATTCTAAATGCACTTTAATACCTTGCTTTTTACTGATTCAAAACGATCTATTTCTTTTAACCAATTGGGTAAATCTGCATTAATCCAGCCCATAACCAATATTAATGAAGAATGTATTGAAGTTATCTTATCCATATTCCAACATATAGATTCATTATGAAAAATCCTGTTTCTAAATCTGCGAATATTATTTAATGGTGTAGAGATGTTTTTGCGTTTTCTCTCGTTTTTGGGTATACAAGGGAATGCTTTCCTTAATGATTTCCATAAAACCTTTTCATATTCACTATTTAATAAAGATACCCAAAAGCCTAATGTGAGTTCTGCAATCACTTTTGATGGTGAAGTGACTTCTGACCTATTTGAAATTTGTTTCTTTGCTTGTACTATGTAAGAGTATAATTCTTCTAAATCTTTTATAGAAGTAAATACTTCATACCAATCTTCTCTACCTGTCATATTTTGAAGTTCTCTACTTAATGCATTCCTTAATGCGACTTCAAAAACTGATAAACTAGGATAAAAAGATTCTGCTAATTCTATATTGCAACAAGAATGTATAAGTGCCTTGTTTTCATCAGAATGTAATTTAAAATATCTTTCCATTCTTTTTGATGAAAAAACTTTTTCGTAAAATTCTTTGTTATATTTCATAAAATTTATAATTTTGCAGTGCAGTCCCGGTAGTTCCTCTCCCAGATATTAAATGCTGGTGAAGAATCCGGGTTTTTTTGTGTCTTATTGCCTTCTTCTATAATTCTCCATTCCATATAAGTGTGTCAAGTCACGGTCAAGCATAATTTGCCTACCTCTGAAGTTGAAAATAAGGTTTTCTATATTTTCTAATGAATTTTGATGAAATTGCATTGATAAGCAAGCTTCTCATGCTTTATCTTTACTCAACACTTCGTGTTTCGTGAAGATAAACGGCACCTCGGCAATGACTGCAAACTTCGTTTGCTTTTACGTCAATATTTTCTGCGATAATTGCATGCAAGCATGCATTATCTTATAAAATATTGCCTAAAAAAACTCCGTTTTTTTGTCATTGCGCTCGGTTTGTATTATCTTTGTCATCGTAAAACGAAACCGACAGTTCATTAAGACCATCCTGTCGTTAAACAAAACTAGGCTTAAAGACTTGAAGTTCGTGCTTTATGGTGTTTTTGCCTACATAGTACGGGCTTTTTTTTATAAATAGTTGGCGGTAGGTAGTTTATGAGTATGTATAATCAACTCCTAATTACGGACTACGTCCGTGATTTTTGGCATCGGTTCGGCATAATCCAAATAAATTTGGCTTCTGCGCTCACCTTGCACAAAAACTCCTAACTCCTCACCCCTAACTCCTAACTAATAGAAGATGTTTATTATTAAAAACGAAATTCAGTTTGATACGGCGCATTATTTGTGTGGTTACGACGGCAAATGTGCCAATATTCATGGTCACCGCTATAGGTTGATTACTAAAATTGCGTGCCCCGATTTGCAGACCGAAGGGCATGCGCGTGGTATGGTGCAAGATTTTAGCCATATCAAACCTATTTTGCGCGAAGTAGAGGCGTACTTTGACCATAAATTATTGGTAGAAGACAACGAAGAGGGTAGAATGGTGGCAAAGACGCTGCAGACCTTGCCCAATCAGTTCGAAGTGGTATTCTTTCCGCATCGTCCTACTGCCGAAGAAATGTCGCGTTTCATTTACCACATGTTGCGTCAAAAGGGCTTGCCTGTAACCGAGGTAGAATTATTTGAAACCCCTACCAATAGCTGTGTGTATTATGAGTAATCCCATCTATGCGATTGTAGAGCATTTTGTTTCGGTCGATGGCGAAGGACCAACTGCAGGCGCATTGTCGTTGTTTATCCGACTGGCAGGCTGTAATTTACGTTGCACCTGGTGCGATACTTGTTATGCTCAAACGATAGAGTCGGCAACGCAAACACTCACCCTTGCCGAATTGGTGGACGTGGTAAAACAATCGGGCATCGAGCACGTTACTTTAACGGGCGGAGAGCCTTTGCTGCAGTCCAATGTAAAAGAACTGTTGCAGGCGCTTTCTTTTGTTACGGTGCATGTGGAAACCAACGGTTCTATTAACGTTGAACCTTTTAGGGTGGGAGAGCACGTGCATTTTGTGGTAGATTATAAGTTGCCTGGTAGTGGCATGGAGCAAACCATGTGCTTGCAAAATTTTGATCATGTAACGCCAACTGATGCTTATAAATTTGTTATAGCCGATGAGGTGGATTTGCAAAAAGCGGTAGCGTTGGTTAAACAATACGATTTAACCCACAAAACGCAGGTGTATTTTAGCACGGTTTTTGCCGAAATGACCCCTGCCGATGTGGTTGAAGTAATGAAACAAGAAAAACTAAACGGTGTAAAATTGCAGCTCCAATTGCACAAATACATTTGGAACCCCAATGAGCGAGGGGTGTAAAAAATCAAACTCGCTGCGCTCGGACTAATCGACTAATCGGTGAATCGACTAATCGACCTTTGACTCACCGACTCACCGATTCATCGCATCACCAGAGTGAGTATAACGAACGATATTATGATAGATAAAGAAAAAATAGCCTACCACATTCGCGAAATTATCAAAGCATTGGGCGATGATCCCAATCGCGAAGGATTGTTAGAAACGCCAGAGCGTGTAGCACGCATGTACGAAGAAATTTTTCGTGGCATTGGTTATACCAACCAAGAAATAGCCGAGAAATATGCTAAAACGTTTACCGAGGACGATATGTGTACCACCAAAAGTGGTAATTATGTAGTGGTAGCTGGTATCCCTATTTTTAGTCACTGCGAACATCACATGGCACTGATGTACAACATGAAAGTGTCGGTTATTTATCGCCCAATAGACAAGGTAATAGGATTAAGTAAAATTGCGCGCATTGCCGAAATGGTATCGCATCGTTTGCAATTGCAAGAGCGCATTGGTACCGATATTGCCGAAATTATGCAAATGGCAACGGGCAGCCCTGATGTAGGCGTGTTGGTAGAAGGCGAGCACAGTTGTATGACCGCACGTGGTATTAAAAAGCCTGGTGCCGTTACTCGTTCGTGCGTATTCAAAGGCATTTTTGAAACCGACCCCTTGGCACGCAAAGAAGCGTTGTTGTTATTAAATGACGAATCGGTTAATCGGTCAATCGACTAATCGATTATAGACAATTAGATCAATATTTGCTGAATGGGAATATGCCCACAGAAATAAAAATCCCGATGATGATTAACTCATTCATCGGGATTTTTTTGTATATGTTCTCGCTAAATCGCAATGTTTACCGATTAGTCGATTAGTCGATTAGTCAGCTAAAAGCAACTATTTAGGCGCTACGGTTTTTAAGAAAAGTTCGTCTAATTGGCTGTCTTCCAAGAAAGAAGGAGCATCGATCATAACGTCGCGACCCGAATTGTTTTTTGGGAAGGCAATACAGTCGCGAATGCTGTCCAATTCGGCAAAGAGCGAAACGTAGCGGTCTAAACCGTATGCTAAACCACCGTGAGGAGGTGCACCGTAGGTAAAGGCGTTCATCAAGAAACCAAATTGTTCTTGTGCACGTTCGGGTGTAAAGCCCAAAATAGCAAACATTTTTTGTTGCAAGGCGCTGTCGTGAATACGGATAGAACCGCCGCCCACTTCTACGCCGTTAATAACCATGTCGTATGCATTGGCGCGCACTTTGCCAGGATCGGTATCCAACAAAGGAATATCTTCGGGTTTGGGTGCGGTAAAGGGGTGGTGCATCGCATAGAAACGCTGTGTTTCGTCGTCCCATTCCAACAAGGGGAAATCTACTACCCATAGGCAAGAGTATTTATCGGTAGGACGCAAGCCCAATTGGCTACCCATTTCCAAACGTAATTCGCACAATTGTTTGCGGGTTTTGTTGGCGTTGTCACCACTTAAAATTAGAATCAAGTCGCCTGGCTCTGCGTTAAAGGCAGCTTTTACTTGTTGCAACACTTCTTGGCTGTAGAATTTATCTACGCTCGATTTTACATTGCCGTCTGCCTCGATGCGAGCATAAACCATGCCTTTGGCACCAATTTGAGGACGTTTTACAAACTCGGTAAGAGCATCTAATTGTTTACGAGTATAAGTAGCAGCACCTTTGGCGCAAATACCGCCCACGTAGGCAGCGTTGTCAAATACAGAAAAACCATGACCTTTTACAATGTGGTCAATTTCTACAAATTTCATTTCAAAACGCGTGTCGGGCTTGTCGCTACCGTAGTATTTCATGGCATCGTGCCAAGTAATGCGAGGCAAATTGCCTAATTCGATGCCTTTGATGCTTTTAAATAGGTGTTTGCTTAAGCCTTCGAACATTTGGATTACATCCTCTTGCTCTACAAACGACATTTCGCAGTCAATTTGGGTAAATTCAGGTTGACGGTCGGCACGCAAGTCTTCGTCGCGGAAACATTTTACAATTTGAAAATAACGGTCAAAACCCGATACCATCAATAATTGTTTAAAGGTTTGGGGGCTTTGAGGTAGGGCGTAAAATTGTCCGGGATTCATGCGCGATGGCACTACAAAGTCGCGAGCACCTTCGGGGGTAGAACCAATCAAAACAGGGGTTTCTATTTCAAGGAAACCGTTGTCGTTAAGGTATTTGCGTGTTTCAAATGCCATTTGGTGACGCAATTCTAGGTTCTTTTTAACGGCATTGCGGCGCAAGTCCAAATAACGGTAACGCATACGCAAATCGTCGCCACCATCGGTGTTGTCTTCGATGGTAAAAGGAGGTGTTTTTGCACTATTTAGAATGGTAAAGTCGCTTACCAAAATTTCGATGTCGCCAGTAGAAAGGTTGGCATTTTTGCTGGTACGTTCCGATACCAAACCGGTAGCTTGTACTACAAATTCGCGGCCCAATGCATTGGCTTTTTCGCACAATTCGGCATTAGCATCGTCGCTAAATACCAATTGAGTAATGCCATAACGGTCGCGTAAATCAACAAAGGTCATACCGCCCATTTTGCGGATGCGTTGCACCCAACCGGCAAGGGTAACGGTTTGTCCAGCTTCTTGCAAGCTTAACTGACCACAAGTATGTGTTCTAAACATAAGGTTTATATTTAATGTGTAAATTATTACGTATGTTATGCTATTAGAGCAAAATAAATCATGCGCAAAATAGCATTGCAAATTTAACCTTTTCTATTGATTATACAAAGTTGCAACGTTTATTTAGGCATAAAAAAAGAGACTGACTTGTTAGTCAATCTCTTAAAGTTGTCGGGGTAGCGGGATTCGAACCCACGACCCCCTGCTCCCAAAGCAGGTGCGCTAACCGGACTGCGCTACACCCCGATACTTGATTAGGTTTTCCTTTCAAAAGCGATGCAAAGGTAAGGCTTTTTTTTGAAACTGCAAACTTTTTTGCGATTTTTTTTATGGATGTCATCCAGAGCGAAGCGAAGGATCTCGGAAACATGCTCGTGAATGTATTAGTATATGCTCTCGAGATTCTTCCTCCTTTCGGTCGTCAGAATGACAAAGAGTGAAAGTATCAAA
Organism: uncultured Bacteroidales bacterium; assembly: GCA_937911935.1. GTDB lineage: Bacteria > Bacteroidota > Bacteroidia > Bacteroidales > Paludibacteraceae > Enterocola. The sequence goes on from CALDQH010000092.1 coordinate 6,636, forward strand.
AAATATTCTCCTTTTTCCTTTGCATACATCAAGTAAGTTTGTAACTTTGTTGCAACTTTAAAAATCATCCTTAAATAATCTTTTTATATGGAAACAAAGAATTTGGAAGGAACACGCATTGAAAGCGACCTCATCGGCGCACGCGAAATTCCATCAAGCGCTCTTTACGGCGTACAGACATTGAGAGGTATCGAAAATTTCCCTATCAGTAATTTCCACTTGTGCGACTATGCACGTTTTATTTATGGCTTGGCTGTAACTAAGATGGCTGCAGCTCGTGCTAACCATGCTTTGGGTCTTTTGACAGACGCTCAAGCACAGGCTATCGAACAGGCTTGCCAGGAAATTATGGACGGTCAGCACCACGAACACTTCCCGGTAGACATGATACAGGGTGGTGCAGGTACTACAACCAACATGAATGCCAACGAAGTTATCGCTAACCGTGCCCTCGAAATCATGGGTCACCAACGCGGCGAATACCAATATT
>CALDQH010000093.1 GCA_937911935.1 uncultured Bacteroidales bacterium
CCAATATTAGCAAGCAATTGTCATTAGATTTGACAAAACACAACAAGCAATATCCACCTATAGAGGTTTTTAAGCATACCACTTCGCACGATAGGTTTTTGATTATTGATGATGCGGAGGTTTACCACATTGGGGCGTCGTTAAAGGATTTGGGCAAGAAATTGTTTGCATTTTCAAAATTAAATATTCCGCCAAGTGCGATTTTATAAGCTCTGGGTTCCACACCCTACGGGCGTGGTTGGTATGGGGTGATGCATCCTTACAGGCTTTGCTGCGCAAGACCTGCCTATTACCTATGTTTAACTCGATACGTGAGTAGTCCTCCCTACTATATTTTCAATGCGGACGCACGAACCGTGCGTCCCTACAATTTGCAATTCTACCTTTTTTACGTACCTTTGCACCATGTCATTAGTGACTACTGACAATCAACCATTATTTCATCTTAATTTTTAATCATTATGAACAATCAAATTTCTACAAGCGAGAGCGAGCTATCGCAAAAAGAACAAAATCAAATTATCCTTTATCGTCCAAATGACACGATTAGTCTTGAAGTGCGTTTGGAGAATGACACGGTGTGGCTGACGCAAATGCAAATAGCAGAGTTGTTTGATGTTAATAGAACATCAATTGTCAAACACATAAAGAATATATACACAACGAAGGAATTAGAAGAGATCTCAACCTGTGCAATTTTTTCACAGGTTCGATTAGAAGGTAACCGTAAAATTATAAGAGACATTCCTTATTATAATCTTGATATGATAATTTCTGTAGGATACAGAGTTAATTCAATTCGTGGAACACAATTCCGCCAATGGGCGAATAAAATTTTAAAAGATTATTTATTAAAAGGACATGCCATAAATTCGAGGATAACGTTTTTAGAGCAAAAAGTTGCTGAACATTCTGAGAAAATAGATTTCTTTGTTCGTACTTCCCTTCCGCCATCCGAAGGGGTTTTCCACAACGGTCAGATTTTTGATGCGTATAAGTTTGCAACGGATTTGATTAAATCGGCCAAGCGTAGTTTGGTTTTAATCGATAATTATGTAGATGAGTCGGTATTGATGATGCTGAGCAAACGCGAAACAGGTGTTTCGGCTAAAATTTATACAGCCAATATTAGCAAGCAATTGTCATTAGATTTGACAAAACACAACAAGCAATATCCGCCTATAGAGGTTTTTAAGCATACCACTTCGCACGACAGATTTTTAATCATCGACGATACGGAGGTTTACCACATTGGGGCGTCATTAAAGGATTTGGGCAAGAAATTGTTTGCGTTTTCTAAATTGAATATTCCGCCGTCGGCCATTTTGTAAGGGTTAGTTCCACACCCTACGGGCGTGGTTTATATATATGTGTATGGGGGGGGTGATGCATCCTTACAGGCCTTGCTACGCAAGACCTGCCTATTACCTATGTTTAACTCGCTACGCGAGTATTTGCATCCACATCACTAAGCACAAGTGACAAGCGACACATGGAATGCCACATTAACAACGTCTAATTTCATCAATCGTTGTGTTTTCTAAATATATTTAAACAAATTTTTAGATTTCCCTTCGTCTAATCAGAATCTTTCCGTACCTTTGTAGTAACATTCATTTTTAATTATTTTAATATGAAAAAAATTATTTTGTTGATTAGTATGGCATTTATTGCCACGGGTAGTTTGTTTGCACAAGACTATAACCAAAGCGTTGGTTTGGTGGTAGGTAGTTTGAATGGTTTAAGCTACAAGAAGTTTATAAAAGAGAATGTGGCTGTACAAACCGATTTGGCTTTTGGATTGGTTGCTACACGCGCCACTGGATATTACGCTGGATATGTTATCCACGGTAGCGAAAACTTTTGGACATTCCAATTACAACCTAATTTATATTACCAAAAGAATGTGTTTAATACAGATTGGGGTAATATTGCCGCTCTTGTTGGTGGAGGTATGTCGTTGGGGTATGCAGAAGAATTTGGTTCTGACCTTAGCCTAGGTAAATGGGGCGTTAATGCTATTGCCGGCGTTGAATTTATTTTAAATAACTCACCTATTACAGTTGGACTTGATTTTCGTCCAGGTTATGGTCTCTTATTTGCTAGTCAACCATATGGTGTCATTACAGCGCACATATTTGATTGGACATTGGCTGCCAGTGTTCGCTATTGCTTTTAATAATATCGTCATTCTTTATACCACAACGCCTCTTGATTACAAGGGGCGTTTGTTTTTACCAGACATTGTTTATGCTATGAATCTTATTTGGGTTTGCGTTTTCAAAATTAAACATTGAGCCGAGTGCAATTTTGTAAAGGTTGTAAAGGTTGGTTCCACACCCTACCTCCCCCACCTCATCTTTATGTGTGGGATGCCATCGAGCATAAAGGTATCGGAGCTTTGTTTGAAACCAACACCCTCATAAAAACCTTTGGCGTATTCTTGTGCTTCAATATCAATGCTTGTTGCTCCAAAATGCTCTACAGCCACATCAATAGCCGCTAACATAATCTGTTTGCCATACCCCTTGCCACGTTCTGTGGTAATAACCCTACCAATAGAAATGGTTGGCAAATGCACACCTGCAGGACACACGCGAGCCAAAGCCACCACCTTATCGCCCTCGGTGAGCCACACATGAATAGCCTCTTTGTCATCGCCATCCATATCCTGATACACACAATCCTGCTCCACCACAAACACCTCAGTTCGAACTCTCAAAAGTTCATACAGTTCATCTACAGTAAGCTCCTGAAATGTTTTTATATGTAATGTTGTATTTTGCATAGTTTCTGCACTTTCCCAAGTTAAAAACACCCGATTTTCTACACTTTTCTAAAAAGTTCCCTACATCTCAAACAAAAAGCAGACCCACCTAAGGCCTGCTTTTCGCTATTAAGAGTTAATGAATCATATCATATCAATCACTGCGTCAACGGCTTCGTCTATACCGTTAGGGTATTTACCGCCAGCCGATGCCATGAAAGGCTGACCACCGCCACCACCTTGGATGTATTTAGCAGCTTCGCGCACCATATTTCCAGCATGGAAACCAGCTTCTACCATGGGTTTGCTTAAGAACACCGTTAGGTTGGGTTTGCCTTCGTAAACATTACCTACTACCAACATAAATTTAACGTCCGTAAATTTACCTTTAAACAAAGGTAGTAATGCTTTATGTGCTTCTGGGTTTTCGTTGCTGGTAACACGAATTACTTTTACACCACGAATATCTTCTGCACGCTCAATTAAAGCATCGCGCATTTGAAGCGCACGTTGTTGGATATAGTTTTCAACCTCTTTCTTCATGTTTTGATTATCGGCAATAAGACGTTGAGCCGCCACCTGAAGGTCTGGAGCGTTGTTAAACATTTCTCTAAATGAGGTAATGACATTTTGCATATCGTACACCATAAGCTCTGCTTGGTCTGCCGTTACCGCCTCGATACGACGAATACCTGCCGCAATAGAGCTTTCAGATACAATCTTGAATAGACCAATGTTACCCGTAGAAGAAGCATGGGTACCACCACAAAGTTCTACCGACTTGTCGTAGCAGATAACACGTACTTTGTCGCCATACTTTTCGCCAAATAGTGCCATAGCACCTAATTTTTTAGCATCTTCGATAGGCATTTCTCGGTGTTCTACCAACGAGATATTTTGACGAATTTTCTTATTTACAGCTTTTTCGACCGCTACAATTTCTTCGCGAGTAAGTTTTTGGAAGTGCGAAAAGTCAAAACGCAACACCTTAGGCGACACAAAAGAACCTTTTTGCTCTACGTGTGTACCAAGTAAGTCTCTCAACGCCTCGTGCAACAAGTGGGTAGCAGTATGGTTTGCCTCGCTTGCAGCTCTGTTTTCTTTATTAATCTTAGCAACAAATGTAGCTGCAGGATTTTCTGGAAGTTCGTTTACAATATGAACAGGCAAGTTGTTTTCGCGTTTGGTGTCGATAACAACGATTTTTTCGTTAGCGTTTTCTAGCACACCCGAATCGCCTACTTGGCCACCCATTTCTGCATAGAAAGGAGTAACAGAAAGCACCACTTGGAAGTAAGATTTATTCTTTTGCGTTACTTTTCTATATCGAAGAATTTGTGTTTCGGCCTCGGTTTTATCATAACCAACAAATGTAGTATCGCCTTCTGCCAATACTACCCAGTCGCCCGTTTCTACCGCAGCAGCATTACGCGCACGGTCTTTTTGTTTTTGCATTTCTACATTAAAATCGTCATGATTTACAGTCAAACCATTTTCTTTCAAGATAAGTTCTGTTAAGTCCAATGGGAAACCGTAGGTATCATAAAGGGTAAATGCATCTACACCGCTAATTTCTGTAGCACCTGCTTTTTTAGTATCGTTCATTACTTTATCTAACAAACGAATACCGGTTTCGAGGGTACGCAAGAATGTATCTTCTTCTTCTTTGATTACTTTTTCGATAAGCGTTTTTTGTGCGACAAGCTCTGGATAAGCCTCGCCCATGTTATCGATCAAAGCAGGAATCAATTTGTACATAAACGCCGAACGTTGGTTCATAAAGGTGTAACCATAACGTACAGCACGACGCAAAATACGACGAATTACATAACCTGCTTTAGCGTTCGATGGCAATTGACCATCGGTAATGGCAAAAGCAATGGTTCTGATGTGGTCAGAAACCACACGCATAGCCACGTCGGTTTTGGCATCTGTTCCATAGCTACAACCACAAATATCGCCTACTGCCTTAATAATGGGTTGGAACACATCGGTATCGTAGTTAGAGGTTTTGCCTTGCACTGCCACGCACAAACGTTCAAAGCCCATACCAGTATCAATTACCTTATTAGGAAGTGGCTCTAACGAACCATCTGCTTTGCGGTTGTATTGCATAAACACGTTGTTCCAAATTTCAATCACTTGTGGGTGATCGCCATTTACCAACGATTTTCCGCTAACGGCAGCACGTTCGCTATCTGGACGTAAGTCGATATGAATTTCAGAGCAAGGGCCACAAGGACCGGTATCGCCCATTTCCCAGAAGTTATCTTTTTTGTTACCGTTTATAATACGATCGGGGTCGATGTATTTAGCCCAAATTTGAGCAGCCTCGTCGTCACGACCTAAACCTTCTGCTTCGGCACCTTCAAACACCGTTACATAAAGACGGTCTTTATCTAATTTAAGCACTTCTGTTAGGTATTCCCATGCCCATTCAATGGCTTCTGCTTTAAAATAGTCACCAAAACTCCAGTTTCCTAACATTTCAAACATGGTGTGGTGATAGGTATCGTGTCCTACCTCTTCCAAGTCGTTGTGTTTACCACTTACACGCAAACATTTTTGAGAATCCGCCGCTCGAGAAAATACAATAGGGTCATTGCCCAAAATAATGTTTTTAAACTGGTTCATACCAGCATTGGTAAACATTAATGTTGGGTCATCTTTAATTACCATAGGAGCAGATGGAACAATTTTATGTCCCTTCGATGCAAAAAAGTCTAAAAACGATTGGCGGATTTGTTTAGAGGTCATCATAAATATTTAGTTGTTTAGTCGTTTATTCAATGCTTCGCATTTCATGAAGTTGCTCACGCTTGGCATAACAAATAAATTTGTTCTGCTCTCGCTTAATCGCAACTTTATGCGTTTAGTCGTTTTGTCGACAAGTGACAAGTAACAAGCGACTAGCGCAAGCTATTAAAGGCGCAAATTTACAAAAAAAATCTATTCGTTACACCTAATTTCACAAAAATCAAACCACCTGCCAAAAACCACTGCGAGCAGAGCCTACACGCCTAATAACACCTTGTTGTTTTAACTGTGCCATAAGGCGCTCTAACGTACGTTTACTCACCTGTAAAGCATCGGCCATTTCTTGTACATTTAGCGCAGCGTTAGACCTTATTAGCTCACACAACGATTGCACCAACGCCTCATTTCCGCCATATCCCGCCACAATCCCGCCAGTTTATTGCAATTTTCCGCCTTTATCCACCAACTAGCGGTTTTTGCACACCTCCCCCACTGCCACACATTCTACACCGGCAACGTGATAGAGGTGTAAAAAAAATCCCAAAACCGAAGTAAATCGATTTGGGGAACGTAGTTTTCTCAAAAATATTTTTAATTTTGCAATATCATCTTTAATAAGAAACAAAGAGGAATAAAATTTAGATTTAAAGAATAACACAAACATATTGTAGCGTTTCTGCTATTGTACTTGCATCTGAAAACTGCCAATTTTTTGATCGTCACAAGACAATAACACAAAACGCCCATGTTTTGGCGTGGGTAGTGTTTTATATGTGACGTAGGTATGGCAGTACCTCAGATGCGTATAATCTACTTACGCCTTTTTTTATGTTTTTTGAGGATTCTTTACCCGTTGCATTCACTTACTTATCAATTTGGACTAACAAGAACTATAAAACACACCGATTTTAGTCTTATCTTTGCATTGCTATGAATAAATACTCACCAGAAATAATTTCATTACGTCAGGATATCGAAAAGGAAGTTAAACGTCAAATTAAAACTCCTTACGATTTTGAATTCTTATCGGGCGTTATTTGGGAAAGACTCCACGAGAGCATTTCACCAACTACCCTAAAAAGGCTATGGGGTTATATTGACGGCGCCGACACTACCCGCCGCTCTACCCTCTGCCTACTTTCTAAATTTTTAGGACACAACGATTGGGAAGCCTATTTAAACCACCTTAAAATGTGCGAAGACGAAGAAAGCAACGATTTTAATGGTTCCGGCGTTCGGTCCGAAGCACTTATTGCAGGACAAGAAGTAGAAGTTACCTGGCTACCCAACAGACGATGCACCTTTAAATATTTGGGGCAAAACACCTACATGGTTACTCAAAGCCACAACGCCAAACTACAAATAGGCGACACCTTTCAAGCCATGTGCTTTTTAGAAGGTCACCCCATGTATCTAGACAACCTACTACGTGATGGCGAAGAACCTACCTCTTACGTTGCAGGCGCAAAGAAAGGAATATTAAAGGTTAGCATTAATCAGAAATAATAAAAAAAACTCTACTCCCCATAGGCAAATCTCTAAAGCACTTAAAGCCAACAGATTTGCCTTGTTTTTTTACCCCATCCTAAATTTACCCCTCTACAAAAAACAATTTCTTCCCAAACTTTGCCAAGGTAATAAAAGGCTTTCAAGTGGCACTTAAGGAATCTTATGCTATTTGGCTTAGTTTCCTTGTAATTATTGTAGTTTTTG
>CALDQH010000094.1 GCA_937911935.1 uncultured Bacteroidales bacterium
TGTATTTACCAAGGCGAGGGTGAAATTAAAATCTGGAAAGAAATTTGGGCACCCAATGCCTTTACACCCAATGGTGATGGGCTAAACGATGTTTTCCAATTCTACGGCACGCAATACCTATCTACCTTAGATTATTACATCTACAATCGATTAGGAGAAGTGGTGTTTGAAGGAAAATCGCCCACCGATTCCTGGGATGGTACCTATCAGGGAAAACCTTGTCCGTGGGGCGTGTACGGTTGGGTAGCGCATTATACAGCGTTGGTAAACGATGTGCCACGCGAATCCATGATAAAAGGTCAAGTATCCATTGTTAAATAGAGGAGGAGAGAAAGATGAAACGTATTGCAATTTGGATAGTTAGTTTTATGTTGGGTGCAACCGCTGTGTTGGCACAAGATTATTCGTTCAATAACCACAATGTGGTGCCTTTTAGTTTGAACCCATCGTCGGTGGGTGCTGCCAATACCATGCGTTTGGGTATCAACTACCGCATGCAATGGCCCATGTTAAGTAACAATTACCATACGGTACGCGTATCGTACGATCAGAATGTGTACAAACAAATGTGTTCGGTGGGTGCTTCGTATAGTTACGATCAGCATTCGTCTGTTTTTGGTGTGCACCAATTTGATGCGGTGTATGCGCATACTTTCCGTTTGGCAGATAAGCATTTTATTCGTTTGGGTTTGCAGGCTAGCTGTTTCTTAAATCAACTAAATGTGGATGGTCTTACTTTTGGCGACCAATACGACCCAACTACAGGCAGTATGTTGCCTTCTAGTGCCGAACAATGGGAAAACCAAAGCAAAGCCTTTTTTGACTTCTCGGTAGGGGCTAGTTACGTGTTTGAGCACAAATTGATGGTAGGTTTTGCTGTGTATCATTTAGCAGAACCCGATAATGGTTTTGTTCCCAATACGCAATATCTGCCTCGTAAATACGTGGGTCAAATTGGGTTTGTGCAAGATTTGAAGTTAAATCATGGCTTAAAGAGCCAAGGATTCTCTGATAATTATTTCTTTGCCAATGCCTCGTACCAACAACAAGCCGATTTTAAGCAAGCTTACATTGGTGCAGGTATCTGCTATCAACCTGTTATAATAGGGGTGTCGTACAAAACAGACATCGATCAAGTACATACCGTATCGTTTACAGCAGGTGCGTACTACAAGGGATTCCAACTGTATTACGTATTTGATTTGTTTACTTCCGATAGGCAAAACGGTTCGTGGAGTAACGAAATATCGCTTATTTACACCATGCCTACTAAAAAGAAAGATTTGTGCCCTGTAGTGTACTGGTAGCACGGACGCACGAACCGTGCGTCCCTACTTTGGCTACGCCTTGATATAACCAATGTGGAGTACGTTGTATAAGAAAAAATCTCGAACATTAGTTCGAGATTTTTTATGACTATCGACAAGTAACTATCGACAATTATTTGTTTACTTGGAATTTGTTGATGCCATCGCGCAAGAAACCAACAATTTGGTTAGCAGCAGCGAT
>CALDQH010000095.1 GCA_937911935.1 uncultured Bacteroidales bacterium
ACCCCCTGCTCCCAAAGCAGGTGCGCTAACCGGACTGCGCTACACCCCGAAAACGTGATGCAAAAGTAGTGCTTTGCTTTGAATTGTGCAAATATTTTAGCACTTTTTTTGATACTTTTTTCTATCCAACGTAAACTTCTAACAGTTTTATCTTATCGTCCTCTGGAATAAGAGCCGTGGGAAGATTACAAGCAGGAAAGAGAATGGTTTCGCCTTGTTTTATTTTTTGGTTGTGTTTCTTGGAGGATGCAAAAATGGCGCTTCCTTCTAAGCATATCCAAATAACAAATGAGTCGAGGCGTTTATAGTCAAATTTAATAAAAGTGTCCGCTTCTATTAGGTTGGTGGTAAAATAACTACATTCTTGTAGCTTTACAGGACGACCAACGCATGGTTTGTACGATGTTTTATAGTTGGCGTACGGTTTGTAATCGATGGCGTCTAAGGCTAAATCCAAGTGTAATTCTCTTGGATTTCCGTTGGCATCTTTTCGATTGTAATCCCACAATCGGTAGGTTGCGTCAGAGGTTTGTTGAATTTCTGCCAAAAATAACCCAGACCCAATGGAGTGAACCCTACCTGCTGGCAAGAAAAAGGCGTCGCCCTTTTTTGCCATTTCTTTGTTTAGCACTTGGCAAATGGTGTTGTCTTTGACGTGTTGACGAACTTCTTCGGCGGTTATCTTTTTGTTAAATCCGCTGTACAAGCAAGCATCTTCTTGTGCGTCAATGATGTACCAAAATTCGGTCTTGCCGTTGGACTGGTGTTTTTTGCGGGCTACCTCGTCGTTAGGATGCACTTGAATGGATAAGTCGTCTCGTGCATCAATAAACTTAATAAGTAGGGGAAATTCATTGCCAAATCGTTGATAAACAGATTCTCCAACAAACATTTCGCGGTATCTGCTTATCAATTCGTTGAGGTTTTTTCCGGCTAAATGTCCGTTTGCTACTACCGATACATTGCCTTTTACACCCGAAATTTCCCAACTTTCTCCGATGTTTTGTCCACATGCATTACCCATATCCTTGTACAGACCGATTTTGTCGCCGCCCCAAATGGTAGGCTTTAAAATCGGCTCAAAGCGCAATGGATATAGGGTAGATGTGGTCATAGGGTATGGTTAATCAATGATTTCGAAACCAGTATAAGGAACCAAAGCTTTAGGAATGCGAATGCCCTGAGGAGTTTGGTTGTTTTCTAACAAAGCTGCCACAATACGAGGAAGTGCCAATGCGCTACCATTCAAGGTGTGGCAAAGTTGGGTCTTTTTGTCGCCGCCTTTGTAACGACATTTTAGGCGGTTGGCTTGATAACTTTCAAAGTTCGATACAGAACTTACTTCTAGCCAACGTTTTTGTGCTTCGCTATATACTTCAAAGTCGTAAGTAATGGCAGATGTGAAACTCATGTCGCCACCGCATAAGCGTAAAATACGATAGGGTAGTTCTAATTTGTTAACCAAGTTTTCTACGTGAGCAATCATTTCTTCCAAACTTTGGTAAGAGTGCTCGGGGGTATCGATGCGCACGATTTCGATTTTTGAGAATTCGTGCAAACGGTTCAAACCACGCACGTCTTTGCCGTAGCTACCCGCTTCGCGTCTAAAGCATTGGGTATAAGCACAATTTTTAATAGGCAATTCGTTTTCGTTTAAGATAACGTCACGATAAATGTTGGTAACAGGAACTTCGGCGGTAGGAATCAAATACAAATCGTCTAAGCCTACGTGGTACATTTGTCCTTCTTTGTCGGGCAATTGACCTGTTCCATAGCCTGATGCGGCATTTACAACGGTAGGAGGCATAATTTCTTTGTAACCAGCAGCTTGTGCTTCGTCCAAGAAAAAGTTAATTAGAGCACGTTGCAATCTGGCGCCTTTGCCTTTGTAAACGGGGAAACCAGCACCCGAAATTTTAACGCCCAATTCAAAATCAATAAGGTCGTATTTTTTTGCCAATTCCCAGTGAGGCAGTGCGTCTTTGGGTAGGTCTTCTAAATTGCCGCCTGTGCGTACCACTACGTTGTCTTCGGCAGTTCTGCCTTCGGGAACATCAGCATTAGGCAAGTTAGGGATGGTTAGTAAGAGTTCGGTAATTTCTTTTTCGATGCTATCCAATGCTGCAGATAGTTCTTTGCTTTGTTCTTTTAGGTTGGCAGTTTCGGCTTTTACTTGGTTGGCTTCTTCTGCTTTGCCTTGCTTGAACAAATCGCCCACTTTTTTAGAAAGTTGGTTGATTTCTGCCAAAGTGTTATCTAACTTTACTTGTGTGGCTTTGCGGTTGCTATCTAAAGCAACTACGTTTTCAATTACTTCTTTTCCGTCAAAGTATTTTTTTGCCAAACGTTCAATAACTTCGGCTGTATTTTCGGTAATGTATTTTAGTGTTAGCATTGAACTAAAAAATTAATTACGTGTTTATTATCTATTTGATGTAAATGTTCCGACAAAGATAATATTTAATTTGCACAATAAAGAAAAAAACCTCACTTTTTGAAGTGAGGTTTTTGTATGCTTCGAGAGATATACTCGATACTTCTGCGATTAGTTAGCAGCTTCTACCGAAACAAAAGACTTGTTGTCTTTTTTACGACGGAAAACTACAGTACCATCAACCAACGCAAACAAGGTGTGGTCTTTGCCAATACCTACGTTTTTGTCTGGGTGGTGTTGAGTACCACGTTGTCTTACAATAATATTTCCGGCTTTAGCGAACTGACCACCGTAAATTTTAACGCCTAAGCGTTTGCTTTCTGATTCACGACCGTTCTTCGAACTGCCGACGCCTTTCTTATGTGCCATTTCTTAAATCCTTTCTTTATTATTAAGCAACAACATCTTTAATTACTAACTCGGTGAAGCATTGACGGTGACCGTTACGTACACGATAACCTTTTCTTCTTTTCTTTTTGAAGACGATAACTTTGTCTCCTTTTACGTGTGATACTACTTCAGCTACCACTTTAGCACCTTCTACTACAGGAGCACCGATGGTGATTTTGCCGTCAGCATCAACCAATAAAACTTTGTCGAATTCGACTTGTGCGCCGCGTTCTTCGTTCAAACGATGAACAAACACTTTTTGGTCTTTAGCAACCTTAAATTGTTGTCCGGCGATTTCTACAATTGCGTACATGTTATAAAGATTGTTTTTATAAAATACCTTCGATCGGGTGATGCCCTTTTGAGCATGCTTATTTATACCTTGTCGAATTTATGGACCGCAAAGATACGTGTTATTTTTTGTTTTACAAAATTATTTATCAACAAAAGCTCTTTCTAAATCTTGCGAAATGTTGATGATGTAATCGCCCATGCGTTCCAACTCGTTCATGATGTCCATGTAATACACACTGGTTTGGTAATTTTTACCCCCATTTTCAAGTGCTTCAATTTCGGCGTCGCGCAAATTATTACGCAAATTGTTGATGCGATTTTCGGCATTATAGGCGTTGGTAATATCAACCAATGTTCCTTTGTGTGCGGCTTCTAAGTTGAATAGCATCGCCTCGTAGGCGCTATCGATGGTGTTTGCTAAGTCTATTAGTTTTTGAATGCTTTCGGCATCAAAATTTTTGTTGTGGATGTTTTTGCGAGACAAAATACGACTAATGGCTTCGCCCGAATCGCCCAACGATTCCAATTCACCAATGATTTTATACATGGCTTTGATTTTGATGGATGTTTTTTCGCTAATGTCGTCGGTCGATACAGCATTTAAAAAGGCTGCAATTTCGTAATCAATTCTATCGGAAATCTCTTCGTACTTAACCAGTTTTAATCGAAGTTGTTCAAAGACATCTGCATCGTTTTCGGCAATGGCTTGTTTGGTGTAATCCAACCCTTTTCTAGAAATTTGTGCAAAATGAATGATTTCGTTAAAGGCTTGCTCGGTGGCAAGTTCGGGCGTAGCAAGCGGACCAGCCGAAATGTATTTAAGGCGGAAGGTGTCGTTTTCTTGGTTTTTAGGTGTTTTGATAATCCATACAACTGCTTTTTCGATGTACTTAACAAACCAAACCAAAATAAGGGTATTGATGGTATTGAACAAGGTATGCAACATCGATAGGCCGTATAAAGCAGCTGTGCCCTCTTCGGAGGTAGGATTGCTTACTACAAAACCATCGGCAGCTGGATTAGGAAGCCCAAATAACTCAATTATTTTGCCTACCAATGCCAAGAAAGGTTGGAATAAAATCAATGCCCAAATAACCCCAAATACATTAAAGATGGTGTGCGACATGGCGGCACGTTTGGCTTGGGTGTTTCCTACGGCAGCTGCAATGTTGGCTGTAATGGTAGTACCGATGTTTTCGCCCAATACCATGGCACAAGCCATGTGGAATGGAATCCACCCCATGCTAAGCATAATAAGGGTAATGGCCATGGTGGCAGATGACGATTGCAGTACCAAGGTGAGTACCGTTCCAAATACCAAGAAAATCAGAACAGAGCCAAAACCATAGCTAGACCATGTTTTAACAAAGTCCAGTACCTCTGGGGTTTGGTTTAAGTCGGGTACCGATTCTTTCATAAACGATAGACCCAAGAACAGCAAACAGAAACCAACAATTAGTTCGCCTATGTTTTGACGTTGATTTTTCTTGGAATTAGAAAACAAGAAACCCAATGCCATAAGGGGAATGGCAAGGATAGAGATGTCGGCTTTAAATCCTAACCAAGATACCAACCAGGCGGTAACGGTAGTGCCAATATTGGCACCCATAATAACGCCAATGGCTTGTGCAAGGGTTAGTAGCCCCGCGTTGACAAAGCTAACCACCATAACAGTAGTAGCCGACGATGATTGGATGATAGAGGTGATGCCCAACCCTGTCATAACCCCTTTAAAAGGGTTTGAGGTCATGGCAGATAAAAAACTTCTTAGTTTATTGCCCGATGCTTTTTGAAGGCCCGAACTCATTAAGTTCATGCCGTATAGGAACATGCCCAATGCTCCCAATAAGGTAAAAATTTGTAAGATTCCCATGTTGAGTTGTTTAGTTGTTTAGTCGATTATTCAATGCTTCGCATTTCATGAAGTTGCTCACGCTCGGCATAATCAATGTAAACATTGCTTCTGCTCTCGCTTACTCGCAACTTTCGTCGATTAGTCATCTTATTAAGCATTGCGGGCTAAATAACCAGTTTACCATAGCTTACAAGGCGGAATGTAGGCTTGGTAAACGAATGTAGAGAAGTCAACGTGTTATGTTGTGTAAAAAAGAAGTTAGTAGTGCGGATTAGTTTGCCGTTTTTAATAAAATCAGAAAGAAAGTTGGGGCTGTAGTTTCTGTTTTTTGTATTACTAAACAAGTGGGTAGCACAAGCACCCGATGTTGAAGGGGGAATATACAAAGTAGAACCTGCATTAGGAATGTCAACCGAGTAGTATGCAAGATTATCTTGTTGTACCTTGGTTTGTTGCTCAAACTGGTTATGCTCAGAAGGTGTTAGGTTGCTTATTGCAGCAACCAATAGGATGATAAATGGTAGCAGGTATGTTAGTATGTTTTTCACTCGAATCGATACTAAATATCTTTTCGAAAGCAAATATATACGTTTATACTATATTGGTTTTGATTTAATCCTTATTTTATGTTAAACGGTTTGTGTAGGTCGTGTGACTATTTTTCTGTAAAAACAATGTAAGATGAATGTAACTAGAATGTAAAAAGCACCGCAACGGTTAGGTTGCAGTGCCTTTTATAGGTTAATCAAATTTATTGTTTATCTGCTTTTGAGCATTCGGGGCGAGGACCTTTGCAGTGAGGCTTTTTGAAATCTTTTTTGCCGCACATGGGTTTGTGAAATTTGCGTGGACCATCAAAACCGTGCATTTTTTTCATCAATAAGCTTTTTTGTTGATCGATGGTTAGGTTGTCAAAGTTTTCCCACAAATTGTTGATAGAATCTCTGTACGCTTTGCGTTTAGCTTCGCGGTTGTCGATAAATGTTTTGGCTTTTTGGATCAGTTCTTTTTGTTCTTGTTCTGATAGACTGTCAAATTTAGCCCATTTTTCAAAATTTTTGTTGCCATGTTTCATCTTGTGGCATTTTTTAGGACAAGCGTGCATGGCAGGGCATTCTTTTTTGCAGGTGTTTTCGTTGTTGCAAGAGTTGCTGTTGCACGAAACAATCATGGTAGCCATCAAAGCCATTAAACCGAATTTAATCATCTTTTTCATAATCGTAAATTTTAATGTGTTTGTTTAAATTTCTAACTAATTACGACTCTTTGACGTGTAAAAATGAGGTAGGTTTAAATTGAAATAGAAAAACATTTGTTATAAAATGTAAAACAACTACCTTTGCGCGGTGATAAACGATGTGGTTCTACGCTGTTTTACGAATATAATTGCCTAAAAATATGACAAAGAAAATTTTACTATTGGCTTCGGCCCTAATACTATCTGTTGTTGTCCATGCGCACGATGCGGAGATTGATGGTATCTACTATAATATAGATTCAGAAAACAAAACAGCACAGGTTACTTTTAAAGGGAATACTTATCAAGACTACGAGGGGGAGTATGTTGGTAGTGTTACCATTCCGTCTTTCGTTAGCTACAACGACCAAGATTACACAGTTGTTGCTATAGGTGATGATGTGTTTAGACAGAGCCAAATTACTTCGGTTACTATCCCTAGTACCATTACAGCTATTTCAGAAACAGCCATGGCAGGTTGTGCAGCTTTAGCAGAAGTTGTTGTGTCGGCAGATAATGAATATTTTGCATCGATAGATGGTGTGCTATTTAATAAGGATAAAACCAAACTCATTTTATATCCGATAGCCAAAGAAGGAACTTCGTATTCTATTCCAGATGGAGTTACTGCGTTAGCGATTTATTCGTTTTACATGACCAATTTGGAGTCGGTTGTGATGCCCAATACGGTAGTAGAGGTAGAAAGGTATGCTTTTTATGGTGCTAAGAAGTTGACTGCCATTACCCTGGGCGATGGAGTAGAATTGGTAGGAGTGTGTGCATTTGCCGCATGTGATGCGTTGACCTCTGTAATACTACCAGCCAGTATCGCAACCATAGAAGATGCTGCTTTTTCGGAATGTCCTGCTATTAGCACCATCACATGTTACGCCAAGCAAGTTCCTAATATAAGTGTATTTGCCTTTTTTTCTTTGCCTATGGATAAGGTAGTCTTATATGTTCCTTGCGAGTCGATGGATGCGTATAAATCGCATGGTGTTTTTGGAGACTTTGTCAATATTGAATGTATCGAAGATACCCCAACGTCGATAGATGCTATCACAGAGGATGTGGCGATTTCTGTTGTAGGTGGATTGATTGCTTGTTCGGACGATTTCGTGATCTATAATATGGTCGGTAAAAACGTAACGGCATGCAATGGCTCACTTCCCTCGGGTGTATATCTTGTGTCGGCAAGAAATACGATAAAGAAAGTGTTGGTAAAGTAGTTGACGATACGATTCGCCGATTCGCCGATTAGTCGATTTCTATTTCCATGCCGTCGTAGCAAAGAAATTGACCTGCGGGCAGGCTATCCTGTACAGCGTCGTGCAGTCCTATTTGGTGGCTTAAGTGGGTAAAGTACACACGTTTAGCGCGTACCCGAGCAGCAAATTCTTGCGCTTGTTGCAAGGTAAAGTGCGAAAAATGGTAGGTAATGCGCAGGGCATCTACAATCAAGACATCTACATCCATTATTTTCTCGATCTCGCTGTCGTCTATGCTGCTAATGTCGGTTAGGTAGGCAAAATTTTGAATGCGAAACCCCAAAATGGGTAGTTTGTGGTGGTAGCATCGAATGGGTTGTATTTGTATGCCGTTTATTTCAAAAGGTTTGGTAGAAATACGAAAAACCGATAGCAAAGGAACTCCAGGATACAATTTTTTGCGCCAAGGTAGCAGGCTCTTTTTAGGAAAGCAATATGGCATGCCCCGTTTAATGGCTTCGATAACGTTTTTTTCGGCAAAAATATTTACGTTTCCAAAGGGACGCAAATCGTCTAAGCCCGATACGTGGTCGTAATGTTCGTGCGTAAGCAGTACAGCATCGATTTTAGGGGTGGGGTGTTGCATCATTTGCTGCCTAAAATCGGGTCCGCAATCTATGATAAAGCAGTTGCCGTCTATGTCAATGCGGATAGAGGCACGCAAGCGTTTGTCTTTGGGATTGGTCGATGTGCAAACCTCGCAGGGACAATTTAAATAAGGTACACCAATGGAGGTGCCCGATCCTAAAACGGTAATGTGCATAATGTATCGGGTATGTTCATTCTAATGCGCCAGGCATCAGGGTAAAGGTTGTTGCATCGGTTGCCGATGTTTTTGCCCCAACCCATGGGTACGCCTTTAAAGGTTAACAACAGGTAGCCGATGGGGGCATCGGGCAAAGTTATTGATTCGCCTTTTAGGTAATGCAAGGCGGTGGGTAAATCTAATTCGTAGGTGATAAAAGCCTCTTTGTTGATGTGGCGCGATAGAGCCAAGTCGATGTGTGGCGTTTGGTTTTTACCTTTTAGGGTAGCAATGCCGATACCTTTTTTAAGCCAACGTAAGTGCTTGTCGAGTATAGCAAAGTCTGCTTCGTATGCCTTAGGTAGGGCGTATACAAGGTCTTTTTCTTCTTTGATGCACCAATCATCGGGGTTGGTAAGCATTGCTTCGTTTTGACGAATCGGTGACGTGTTGATGAACGAATGTGAATAATCGGTGAATCGACTAATCGATTTTTGGGGTTTTATGCGTGTGTTGCCTGCAGTGGCGGTTTTGCGTAGTGCCGCCATAAAAAGCCCTTCGCTTTGGTCGGTGTGAAAGTAAAAATGACGACTTTCTAGTATTTCGGCTCCCAATTCTTGGGCAATCCAAGCAATGTTGTCTTTGTTTTCGGCTTTGTTAAAGGTACAAGTACTGTAAATGAGCAATCCGTTTTGTTTTAGGGCAGGCCAAACATCGGTTAAAATACTGCGTTGTCTTTCGGCACATTCCAAAACATAGGCAGGACTCCAATCTTCTATGGCTTTTTCGTCTTTGCGAAACATGCCCTCGCCCGAGCAAGGTACGTCGGTTAAAAGTAGGTCAAAGTATCCTTCTAATTTACCAAAGTCAGCAGGGCGGTTGTTGGTAACCATCATGTTTCCGTAACCCCATTTGGTGGCGTTTTCTGCCAAAATATGGGCACGTTGGGGCATTACTTCGTTGCTAATAAGCAAACTATCGTCCGATAAAAGGCTGGCTAAGTGGGTCGATTTTCCGCCCGGAGCGGCGCAAAGGTCAAGGGCTCTAATTGCATGCAGTTCAGCCTTTGAGTTTGTAGAAGAACCTATATAGTTAGGAGTTAGGAGTGAGGAGTTAGGAGTTATCGATTCACCGATTAGTCGATTCGTCGATTCATCATTTTCGGTCCCTGAGCTTGTCGAAGGACCCGAAAAATAGTTCCTCACCACCTGCTCCAAAAACATCGACCCTGCTTCTTGTACGTAATAAACACCGGCATGAAACCAAGGATCGAGTGTAAAGGTGGGGCGCTCGGGTAGGTAGTAACCGCTCTTGCAATGTGGAACTTGTGGATAGTTAGGCGTTATGGTAACTTTGTCGTTTAGGCGCACGCTAACGGGCGAAGGTTTGTCCATCGCCTTAAAAAATGCCTCGTACTCATTAGGCAACAATTCTTTTATTTGCTCTATAAACGCTACTGGTAATTCCATAATGCACTGCGAAGATAATAAAAAATTGTCACTTGTCACTCGTCATTTGTCATTTGTCGCTCGTAGTTTGTTGTTAGTTGTTAGTTTTGCGCAGATAAATAAAATATTTCTCCTTTCTCCTTTTTCAACTCTCATTTTATTTATATTTGCATCATGAACTCTCCAAAAACAATTCATCGCGGTCGTTTTGCGCCATCGCCCACGGGTAGGATGCATTTGGGCAATGTGTATTGTGCTTTGCTGTCGTACCTTTCGGTTAAAAGCAAGGGGGGCGATTGGGTGTTGCGCATCGAAGATTTAGATCCGCAGCGTAGCAAACCCGATTTTGCCCGATGGATAGAGGACGATTTGTATTGGTTAGGGCTTGATTGGGACGAAGGAGGTAGCAAAGGTGGATTGTATGCACCTTATTATCAGAGCGAAAGAGCCGATTATTATGCCTCTTTGTTTGAAAAAATAAAAGCCCAAACCTATCCTTGTTTTTGCCGTCGTGCCGATTTGTTGGCAGCATCTGCACCGCATGCGTCGGATGGTAGGGTGTTGTATGCAGGTACGTGCAAAAATCTATCGCCCGAGCAAATAAACGAGCGGTTGCAAAAGCAAAAACCAGCCATCCGTTTGCAAATGCCCCATCAGGTAATGGAGTTTACCGATGGTTTGTATGGTTATCAAAGTGTCGATTTGCAAGATTTTTACGGCGATTTTGTGTTGCGACGCACCGACGGTACGTATGCCTATCAGTTGGCGGTGGTTGCCGACGATGCGGCTATGAAAATAACCGAAGTAGTGCGTGGTAACGATTTGCTTTCTTCTACGCCGGCGCAGTTGTATTTGTATCAACTATTGGGGTTACAAGCACCGTCGTTTACCCATGTTCCTTTGCTTATGTCGTCTAAGTCGGGCGAGCGATTGTCCAAACGCGACGGTTCGCTCAGCATGGAGGCGTTGCGCGCAAGAGGTGCTAATCCGACTCAAATTTTGGGTATGTTGGCGCACAAAGTGGGATTATTGCCCCACGAAGAACCCATATCTGCCAAAGATTTAATACCTTTGTATGATGTAAATAAATTACCCAAAGAAAACATTACCGTTTACTCCGAATAGTATGCCAAACGCTACTTTATACCTTATTCCTACCACCTTGGGCGATACCCCTTGGCAAGATGTAATGCCCCAATCGAATGCAAATGTCATTACTTCGCTTAAGTTTTTTATTGTAGAAGAAATTCGAACGGCGCGTCGGTTCTTGAAAAAGGTAGATAAAAGCATCGATATTGATTCGCTTACCTTTTATACCCTTAATAGGCATACCAAACCCGAAGAAATTGCTTCGTTTTTGGCTCCTATGGCAAAGGGCGAAAGTGTGGGTGTAATTTCGGAGGCTGGATGTCCTGCTATAGCCGACCCTGGTGCTGATGTGGTGGCGATAGCTCAACAAAAAGGGTATAATGTAATGCCTTTGGTAGGACCGTCGTCTATCTTGCTATCGTTAATGGGTTCTGGTTTTAACGGACAAAGTTTTGCATTCTTGGGTTATTTGCCCATTGATGCTTCTGATAGGGTTAAACAGTTAAAACGCATGGAGCAGCGTATTTACGGCGAGCATCAAACACAAATTTTTATTGAAACTCCCTATCGCAACATGAAATTGGTGGCAGATGTGTTGCAGCATTGTCAGGCAGGTACTAAACTTTGCATTGCCTGCGATTTAACCTTGCCTACGCAATACATCAAAACATTAACGGTGGCGGAGTGGAAAAAAAGGACGCTTCCTGCATTAGAAAAGCGTCCTACTATCTTTCTCTTATACAAATAATAATTTTATAGGGTAATTTAGTCGTTGTGCTCTTGCTCAAAATCCTCATTTACTTCAGTAAACTCCGGTTTTTCGCAATCGCACGCCTATAAATTCCTCCTCTAAAATCATTATTTAGGTGAATTTGTTGTAATCCTATTGCACATTCCTTGAACTCCCTCCTCTAAAATACATTCTTTAGGTTATGGTTTCGCCTCACCGCCTCACCGAATAACCAAATCACCGCATGTAATTACCAATCCACCTCTACATCTCCCTCTTCGTCGTCCGTTGAGGTGTCTTCTTCCTCATCGTCTTCGAAGTCGATGTCATAGACGTCACGATCACGGTGAACCAAGTTGTCTGTTAATACGGGTGGTTTGTTGATTTCTTCCCAAAGCATATCTTTGAGTCTGTCAATACCTTTGCCTGCAACGGCCGATATAAATACGTAAGGTATATCGGGTAGGTCTTTGCTTAATCCTTCTTCCAATTCGTCGTCAATCAAATCCGATTTGGTGATAGCCAACACACGTTGTTTGTTAAGCATTTCGGGGTTGTATTGTGTAAGCTCGTTGAGCAAGACTTCGTAGGCTTGTTTGATGTCGGTGGCATCGGCAGGAACCATAAATAGTAGTACCGAGTTGCGCTCAATGTGACGCAAGAAACGCAAACCAATGCCTTTGCCTTCGTGTGCACCCTCGATGATACCTGGAATGTCTGCCATAACGAACGATCTGCCGTCGCGGTAGCCTACAATGCCCAAGTTAGGCTCTAATGTGGTAAAAGGATAGTTGGCAATTTTGGGTTTGGCTGCCGATACAACCGATAGTAGGGTAGATTTGCCAGCATTAGGGAATCCAACCAAGCCGACATCTGCCAATACTTTTAATTCAAGGATAATGGTTTTTTCGATGGCAGGCTCGCCGGGTTGTGCAAAACGAGGGGTTTGGTGAGTAGCAGTTTTAAAGTGCCAGTTGCCTAAACCGCCTCTACCTCCTTTCATTAGGATGACTTCTTCGCCATGCGAGGTGATGTCGCACATATATTCGCCCGAATCTGCATCGTAAACAATGGTTCCGCAGGGAACTTCGATGATTTTGTCGGCTCCGTCTTTGCCAAAACTACGACTCGCACCGCCACTTTCGCCATCGCCAGCAAAAATGTGTTTGGTGTATTTAAGGTGAAGCAAGGTCCAGTAGTTGCTGTTGCCGCGCAAAATAATATGCCCGCCACGACCACCATCGCCGCCATCAGGTCCTCCTTTGGCAACGTATTTTTCGCGGTGAAGGTGTGCCGAACCTGCGCCACCCTTACCCGAGCGGCAATATATTTTTACAAAATCAACAAAGTTAGAGCTAGCCATAATAAAAAAGGAGAGTTGAGAGTTGAGAAATGAGAAATAATTGTTGTGGGTGGATAAAAAGAAAGGAGATTAAATTTCTCCTTTCTCCTTTATCAATTCTCATTTGATATTGTCGATGGCAGTACAGATAGAAGCGAATACTTCGTCCATGGTGCCAGTTCCTTTGATACGCACGTGTTTGCCTTGTTTGTCGTAGAATTGGATAACAGGCAATGTTTTTTGTTCGTAAACGTTGATACGTTCTTGGATGGTAGCCAAATTATCGTCGCTACGACCCGATGTTTTGCCACGATTAAGTAGGCGTTTTACTAATTCAACTTGGTCAACATCAATGTTAAGCATGATGCTTACACGTAGGTTGCGTTTTTTTAGCAAGCTGTCCAAAGCTTCTGCTTGTACAACGGTACGTGGAAATCCGTCAAAAATAAAACCTTTGGCTGTAGGATGTTTGTCGATGGCGTTGTCTAATACCGTAATAATGACATCGTCTGGAACAAAATGACCTTTTGAAATAAGGCCTTCGGCAATTTTGCCAACTTCACTACCTTTGGCAATCTCTTCGCGTAGAATGTCGCCAGTTGAAAGGTGAACTAATCCGTATTTTTCTACAATGTAGTCGCTTTGAGTACCTTTGCCAGAGCCTGGAGCTCCAAAAATTACAACGTTAAGCATAGTATAGTTTGAGGTTTAAGATATTCGTTACCTTTGATGCGTTGTTTAAAGCACAAATTCGCACAAAATTACGAATAATATAGGAATTTCCAAAATATTTACTGTTAAATCGCCTAATCGCCTCAACGCCTAAACAACTAAACATCGATTCGTCGATTATTCACATTCGTTCATCAACACGTCACCGATTCGTCAATTATGCACATAGTACCGTTCGCCACCACGTTGTTCTACGCGGTACCATTTAAGTGGTTGCGTGGCTGGTCCTTTGTTAATGCGTCCAGTGCCGTTTCCTACCTCAAATTCGCTGCCACATGCAGGACAGCGCAAAAAGAAAGCGCCATTGCCTTCTTGTTGCAGGGGATATTCGGTTTTGGCTTCGTAAGGGCAACAAAGGTCAAAAGCACATAAATAGTTATCGATGGTGCGCACGACGATAACTCCGCAAACACCATAAGAACCTTGCATGGAAAGTTTAGCGGGTTTGTCTTTGGTGTAGATTTTGGTCATCCCGTAATTGCAGTCGTGTAACATATTATCGCTCCCCGATAACGAGGTGTCGATTAAAAAACTAACACGCTTGTTGGGAATGTTGGTGTTTTCGGGTTGATTGATGCAGCTGCTTAGTCCTAAAACGCCAAGCAATATGTATATCCATAAACGAATCATGCTACAAAAGTACAGAATTGATTTGTATTTATAGGAGAAAAATTGTATTTTTACACCTGTTAACAAACGAGATATGCAATTAAAGTTTTGCTTAGGCAAAATCAACTAAAATGAATTCTATGAAAAAAATCTTTTTGTCGTTGTTGGTATTGTTAGGAATGACTGCTTGTGCTAGTTGTAACGAAGATCAGGGTACAAACAAGGTAGATTATTCCAGAAATGCCGTAATTTACGAAATTAATGTTCGCCAATATACACCCGAAGGTACGTTTGCTGCTTTGCAAGCACATTTGCCCTATTTAAAAGAGTTGGGCGTGGATATTTTGTGGATTATGCCCATTCATCCGATATCCGAGTTAAATAAAAAAGGGGAGTTGGGTAGCTATTATGCGGTACAGGATTACAAAGCCGTAAATCCCGAGTTCGGTACGTTGCAAGATTTTAAAGATTTGGTAAAAAATGCCCACGATTTAGGCATGCGTGTTATCATCGATTGGGTGGCAAATCATACGGGATGCGATCATATATGGGTAACCCAACATCCTACTTGGTATGAATATGACGCTTTGGGTAATTTGGTAAGCCCGATGGATTGGACCGATACGTATAGCCTTAATTATGACAACAAGGATATGCAGGCTGCTATGATCGATGCGATGAAATTCTGGGTTCGCGAGTGCGATATAGATGGTTATAGATGCGACGTAGCGTCAATGGTGCCT